>JADDPY010000551.1 GCA_016781635.1 Rubrobacter sp. | reverse complement strand
AAGGAGCTGTATGGAGGGTATGCATGGCTAGTGCCAGCGCGGGGACGCAGGCGCCGGAGAGGTCCATCATGAAGGTGGCCTTGACGAGCCTGGCCGGATCGAGCATCGAGTGGTACGACTTCTTTATCTACGGAACAGCGGCGGCGCTGGTCTTCCCCACGCTGTTCTTCTCGGGAAACCTGCCGCCGTTGGTGGCGACGCTCGCTTCTTTCGCCACTTTCGCTGTCGCGTTTATCGCCCGTCCCATCGGCGGGGCGATCTTCGGACACTTTGGCGATAAGGCCGGGCGCAAGAAAGCTCTCGTTACCGCGCTATTGCTGATGGGGATCGCGACCACGCTTATAGGTCTTCTGCCGCCCTACTCCGCCATCGGCTGGCTAGCGCCGTTGCTCCTCATCGTCCTACGCTTTGTGCAGGGGCTCGCTGTCGGCGGGCAGTGGGGCGGGGCCGTGTTGCTTGCGACCGAGAGTGCTCCGAGGGACAAGCGCGGCTTCTATGGGAGCTTCGCCCAGGTGGGTGTCCCCGTGGGGGTCATACTCGCCAACCTCATCTTCCTGGCGGTCACCGCGGCCGTCGCGCCCGATTTCTTCCAGGCATACGGTTGGCGCATACCGTTCCTCCTTAGCCTCGCGCTCGTGGGGGTCGGGCTGTACATCCAGCTCAAGCTAGAAGACACGCCCGCCTTCCGCCACCTTCAGGAGGTTAAGGAGCGTCGGGACGAGGAGATGATCCGGCGCACCGCCAAGGAGCGGGGCGTGAGCGTCGAGGAGGCGCGGTCCCACATGGCGTCCGAGCGTCAGGGCTCGCCGGTCGTCGAGGCGTTCAAGACATACCCCAAGCAGATTGCGCTCGCCGCCGGGGCATTCGTCTCGATCAACGCCAACTTCTACATCTTCATCGCGTTCATCATCGCCTACGCGACGAACCCGGAGATCCTGGGCATGGACCAGAGCACGGTACTCTTCGCCGTCCTCATAGCAAGCGTCTTCCAGATCCCGGCGCTGCTCTTCTTCTCCGCCATCTCCGACAAGTATGGTCGGCGCGGCATCTACATGGCGGGTGCGGCGCTCCTGGGGATCTGGTCCTTCGCCTTCTGGCCGCTGGTCAACACGGAGTCTTTCTGGCTTATAACGCTCGCCCTCGTCGTCGGACAGGGGTTTCTGAGCATGATGTACGGCCCGCAGGCGGCGTTCTACTCGGAGATCTTCAGCACGAAGGTCCGCTACTCGGGGGCCTCCCTGGGCTACCAGATCGGTTCGATCTTTGGCGGCGCCCTCGCCCCGATCATCGCCACCGCCTTGCTGGCGAGGTTTGGATCCTCGTTCGCGATCTCCGTTTACATGGCGATCACTTGCGTCATCACGCTCGTCTCGGTCTTCTTGCTGACGGAGACGTATCAGACCGACGTGGACGAGGAAGCGGCTGCCGCGAGTGATGTCTCGGAGACCGTGGGCAGGACGCGGGGCACGGCCACGAGCTAGCGAGAACCCTACCGTCGTAGTTTCGCGCCCCTCGCGTGCCTTACGCGAGGGGCGCTCTGCTATCCATAGGAGGAAGATGTACGAGACGATTTCGCTCGATAAGCACGACGGGGCGGCGATCATTGCCCTGAACCGGCCAAAGGTCCTCAACGCGTTCGACGGGCAAATGCACGAGGAGCTCTTCGACGCCCTGAACGACGTGGCGCTGGATGATGGGGTGCGCTGCATCGTGCTGCGCGGCGAGGGCCGCGGCTTCTCGGCCGGGGCGGACCTCGCCGAGGTGATAAAGAGCGACGACAACCCGGAGGGACCCGACCTCGGGGAGTACCTGAGGAAGACCTACAGCCGTCTCGTCATGCGGATGGTCGAGGTGGAGAAGCCGATAATCGCGGCGCTGCACGGCCCGGTCTACGGGGCGGGGCTCGGTATAGCTCTGGCCTGCGATCTGCGCGTGGCGGCCGAGAGCGCGAAGTTCTCCGTGGCGTTCGTGAAGATAGGGCTGATGCCCGACGCGGGTGTGTCTTTCTTTCTGCCGCGCCTGATCGGGCTCGGCAGGGCGATGGAGATGAGCATGCTCGGGGACGGCGTGGACGCCACCGAGGCGCTCCGATTCGGGCTCGTGAACAGGGTCGTACCGGACGGCGAGCTCGAAGAGTCCGTCGCGGAGCTCGCCGCGCGTCTCGCCGGGATGCCGACGATGGCGCTCGGGAGGATGAAGGGGGCCCTCTACGCGAGCTTCGAGATGGATCTTGCGACGGCGCTCGAGAGGGAGGCCGTGGGCCAGACGTTCTGCGGCTACACGAAGGACCACAAGGAGGGCGTCTCGGCCTTTTTCGAGAAGCGCGAGGCGAACTTTACCGGAAGCTAGGGAGAAAGAGCGGATGG
>JADDPY010000587.1 GCA_016781635.1 Rubrobacter sp. | reverse complement strand
CCACTTGTGCTCGTAGTCGTTGACCTTGCCCTGCGAGACGCGGATGCCGACGGGATAGCCCTCCCCAACGGCCTCCCGGACGGCCCGGATCACTTCGACGCCGAACCGCACCCGGTTCTCGACGGGACCGCCGTATTCGTCGGTGCGCCCGTTGGTGTAGTCGGTCAGAAACTGGTCGATAAGGTATCCGTTCGCCCCGTGTATCTCGACCCCGTCGAAGCCAGCGTCACGGGCCCGCACCGCCGCCGCAGCGAACTCCTCCACGACCTCCCGGATCCCCTCGCGGCTCAACTCGACCGGCACGGCATACCGACCGCTACCCCCGTACGCCTCCATCTGCTCGCCCCGCGGCTGAACCTGAGAAGGCGCGACGTTGTTGTCGCGGAAGCGGTTGTACTGCGAGAGCGCCCCCGCGTGCATAAGAGCTTGCGCCAATAGGCTGGATACTTTTCACACTTGCCGGTTCTGAGAGCGATTGCACAGCCTGTTCATAGCCTATTGCTATATAGGCTACTCGCCTATTGGCGCAGCCTCTAAGCTGAGCGAAGATCGGCACCCCCTCGGCGTGCACGGCCCCGGTAACAGCGCGCCATGCCTCGACCTGATCCCGGTTCGCTATCCCCGGCTGATTCACGTACCCCTGGCCGTGCGCCTCATCGGGATAGACGCCCTCCGAGAAAATGAGCCCGAACCCGCCCCGCACGAAACTGGCATAGTAAGCAGCCATCCGGGCCGTCGCGGTCCCGTCACCGTTCGCACTCGTGCGCGTCATCGGCGCCACCGCCAACCGGTTCCCGAGCCGGATCCCGCCAAGCTCCAACCCGCTAAACAACCTCGACCCCCCCGTAACTCCTGTATCCAAAACGCCCTCCAACATATAAACTGTATAAAGTACAGCGGAAAGTGTAGCAGGGAAGTATCTCTAGTGTATTTAGTAAAGTGGGTTGATTAACGTGGCAAGGGGAGATCATCCGGACGGGTGCCCCATCGCGCGGGCGGCGGGGCTTCTGGGCGATGTGTGGACTTTGTTGATAGTGCGGGATCTCTGCGAGGGTAAGCGGAGGTTCAACGGATTGCTGGCCTCTCTTGAGGGGATCAGCACGCGCACGCTGTCGCAGCGGCTCAAGATGCTGGAGGGGGCGGGCGTGGTGACGCGTGAGTGCTCTAGTACGTCGCCGCAGCGCACAGAATACGACCTCACGCAGAAGGGCCGGGCGCTTCTCCCGCTCGTAGAGGACCTGCGCCGTTTCGGGGAAGATTGGCTCCCCAGACACCCCGCCGGGGAGTCGCCGGACAAGACTGCCACCCTGGGGCGGTAGGCACACAGAAGCAGCACCACCGCCCCTCCTGACAGATGCCCCGGATAGGCTCGTGCCCGAGGGGGCACCCGATAGAGGGTGAGTCCTCGCGAGGAGAGGAACTTTTCTCCTCGGATATCGACCCGATGACGGCATTACTAGGATTGTTTGCGACGATGCTTGGTGTGAGTACAGACGTATTCGACCAGCGAAGGAAAGGTGGGCTTTCGTGTCCGGGCAGAATCGGGAAGCTTCCATAAAAGTTCGGCGGGTGACCGACGTTCACGCCGACTTCGACGAGGCAGAGCCGGGCCAGCCTGGCGCGTTCTAGTTTCAGTTTATCCTCGACGACGGCGCCGAAGAGCACATAATGCGCCCGAACGTGGACGACGGGAGGCTGCTCCTGAACCTCATCAACTCGGCCGAGACCCTGTACTTCGATACCGAGCGCCGGCGGCTCATGCTGCGCCAGGTGGATTGAGCAGAGTTTCCGTTTCTCCTGCTCACAGGGGCGGCCCGGCCGGCAAAAGTAACGGTCGGGCCGCGCAGAGAAGTGGCGCTATGTGCAACTTGACAGACAGCGCAGAGACGTATAGTCTCCTTGGCACTTACAGGCGAGTGAACTGGGAAGACTTTTGACCGCAGTTTCGGAGAATGGGCAGATACAGGTTTCGGGGCTCAAGTCCGGTGCTGCCCTCCTTCTCGCTCCCCCCATACACCCACGAGTAACCAAGGGTGTCCCCCGCATCGCTCCGCGACTAATTACGCGGGCGGGCCGGGGTGACACCGTCCGGTCCGCCTAGGCCGAAAGCGGGAACTTCCCGCCTCTTTGGCAAGGGTTTTTTAATCTAGCTCTAGACTCGTGGGGGATGGGAAAATCATGGAGAACACCGCTTTCAATATCGAATACAAGCCGCGCACGGGTAGCGAGGCGATGTGCGAGGCGCTTCTGGACGAGGGGGTCGAGCACCTCTTCGGTTACCCGGGCGGGGCGATCATGCCTTTCTACGACGCTCTCCCCGACTACCCGCTAAAGCACATCCTGGTTCGTCACGAGCAGGCCGCG
>JADDPY010000403.1 GCA_016781635.1 Rubrobacter sp. | reverse complement strand
GGACGCATCCGGGGCAGCGAGAGGGGTCGAGGTAGGGCTCGTCGATGCGATCGAGGGTCCATTGGGCGACCATGTTGGGGAGGGCGCCGGAGAGCTGAAGGGCGGTGAAGGCGTGGAGGCACTTGACGCGGCCCGGTTCACCGCCGGCTCCTACACCCGCGACCCGGGAGCCGTAGCGCCGGAGGTGTTCGGCGTGGACGTCCTCCACCGTCTCCGCCCCGATCTCCGCCTGCGCCTGGCGCACGCCTCCGCCGGCTTCGATGCGCGAGATGGCCGCGGCGAGGCTCGGGCAGGTTACCCAGAACGTCGTCGGCATCTCGCGGCGCCGCTCGTTCTCGATCACGCTCGGCAGGCCTGCCGGGCACCGGGCCGCCACCCCGAACGGCGCGGGCTCGCGGCCGAGCTGGCCGGCCACGATGGCGCGGTCCCCTTCGGATGTTTGGGGCCTGTCGCGTTCCTCGCTCATCGCTCGTCGTCGGGGACTATGTAGACCTGTTCGCCCGGTTCGATCATGCCGTAGCGCTCCCTGGCAGCCCGTTCTACGCCCTCCGGGGTCTCCAGTTCCTCTACGGCTCGCTGGCGAGAGATATTGTCGTTCTCGAGCTCCGCGAGGTCGGCCCGGAGGTCGGAGATGAGGACCTTGTTGGCCAGGATCTCCTGAAGCGGGGTCACGTAGGAGGCGAGAAGGAGGCCGATCAGGGCCGCGTAGAGAGCGACCTTCAGAATACGCAAGGTCGCCCGGCCCATGGGGTCCTACCCCTGTTCGCTTATGGTGTGTAGCTTCAGCATGTTCGTCGAGCCCGGGGTAGCGCCCAGAGAACCGCCGGTCAGGATCACGCGGTCCCCCTCGTTCACGAGCCCGTTCTCCCTCGCGGCGTCCAGGGCCTCCTCGTAGCGCTCCTCGATGCCTCCGCGCTGTTGCCCCGAGACCGCCGTGACGCCCCATACCATCGCGAGCATGCGCACCGTCTCCTCGATGGGGCTGACGGCCAGGATCTTGTTCGGCGGGCGAAAACGGGAGACCCTTATGCAAGAAAGCCCGCTCTGGGTCGAGGTTACGATCGCCTCGAGGTCCAGATCCTCGGCGAGCTCGCAGGCAGCGTGGGTCAGGGCATCGTAGACGTCGCCGCGCCCCCAATTCGTCGAGGCCACGATATCCCCACCGTAATTTATGGCTCCCTCGGCCGCCCGGCAGATCCGGTCCATCTCCCTCACGCTCTGCAACGGGTAACGGCCTATCGCGGTCTCGCCCGAGAGCATCACCGCGTCCGTCCGGTCGAAGATCGCGTTGGCGACGTCGGAGACCTCGGCGCGCGTGGGCCTGGGGTTGCGGATCATCGAGTCAAGCATCTGCGTCGCGACGATGACCGGCTTGCCCATGCGGCGGCAGCGCGCCACTATGCGCTTCTGCTCGATCGGGACGCGCTCGGCGGAGAGCTCGACCGCGAGGTCGCCCCTCGCCACCATGATGCCGTCGGAGGCACGCAGTATATCCTCGATGTCTTCTATAGCCTCGTGCTTCTCTATCTTCGAGATAACCGGCACGTTACCGCCGAACTCGCGGATCTTCTCCTTGATCTCCCGGACCTCGTCCCCCGAGCGCACAAAGGAAAACGCGATCCAATCGGGGTGCAACTCCTCGATCCCGAAGCGCAGATCCTCGACGTCTTTCTCGGTCAAGCCCGTGATGGAGAGGGAGGAGTCCGGGAAGTTCAGCCCCTTGTGCGAGGAGATGGGTCCTCCCACCACCACGGCGCACCGGAGCTCGCCGTTATCGACCTCCTCGACCCTGAGCTCCAGGAGCCCGTCGTCGATAAGGACACGGTGCCCCGGCTTGACGTCCTCGGCGATCTGCTCGTAAGAGGTAGCCAGCCGACCCGCATCGCCTAGAAAATCTCCCGGCGCTATCGCGACGCGGTTGCCCGCGATAAGCTCCGTCTCCCCGATGACCTCGCCGGTCCGGATCTTCGGCCCCTGTACGTCCTGCATTACCGCGACGTTGCGGCCCAGAGCCTTCGCCGCCTCGCGCACGGTCTGGGCGTTTCTCAGGTGCCCCTCGTGCCCGCCGTGGCTGAAGTTCAGGCGCGTGACGTCCACCCCGAAGCGGACGAGCTCCCGGATCATCTCCTCCGTCGAGGTGCCCGGTCCCAGCGTTGCGACTATCTTGGTGCGACGCTCCAAATCTTACGACCCCCTCCCGGCTCGTACCCTCGGGTTGAACGCCTCCCTGCCCGGGTAGTGCGCCGCACTCCCGAGCATGTCCTCTATCCTGAGAAGCTGGTTGTACTTCGCGACGCGCTCCCCGCGCGCGGGGGCGCCGGTCTTGATCTGCCCGGCGTTCACGGCGACTGCGAGGTCGGCAATCGTGGCGTCCTCCGTCTCGCCGCTGCGATGGCTGACCATCGTCGTGTACCCGGACTTGTGCGCAAGATCCATCGTCTCGAAAGTCTCGGTGAGCGTCCCGATCTGATTGACCTTGACGAGGATAGAGTTGCCGACCCCCTCCTCTATCCCCCGCGCGAGGATTTTCGGGTTCGTCACGAACAGGTCGTCCCCGACAAGCTGGAGCTTGCTTCCGAGCTCCCGCGTGATCATCGACCAGCCCTCCCAGTCGTCCTCGGCGAGACCGTCCTCGATGCTCAGGATGGGGTACTCGTTGGCTAGCCTCACGTAGTACTCGACCATCTCCTCGCGGCTAAGGCTCTTCCCCTCGCCCGCGAGATTGTAGGTGCCGTTCTCGTAGAACTCCGATGCCGCCGGGTCGAGCGCGAACGCCACCTGATCCCCTAAAGCGTAGCCCGTCCTCTCAATGGCCTGCGCCATAAGCGCGAGCGCAGCCCCGTTGCTTTCCAGGTCGGGGGCGAAGCCGCCTTCATCCCCGATGCCGCCGCCCAGGCCCTTCTCGGAGAGCAGCTTCTTGAGGTTCTGGTAGACCTCCGCGACGCAGCAGAGGGCCTCCCCATAGCTCCCGAAGCCTACCGGCACGATCATGAACTCCTGGAAGTCCACGTTGTTCGCCGCGTGGGCACCGCCGTTGAGGATGTTCGCGCACGGCACGGGGAGCGTGTACGCCCCCGGTCCGCCGAGGTAACGAAAGAGCGGGAGCCCGGCGGCCTCCGCCGCGGCCTTCGCCGCCGCCATGGAGACGCCGAGGATGGCGTTCGCCCCGAGCCGTCCCTTGTTCTCGGTGCCGTCGGCCTCGATCATCGCGAGGTCGAGCGCCCGCTGGTCCGTGACGTCCATCCCGAGCACGACCTCGGCGAGCTCGACGTCGACGTTCTCCACGGCCCGGGAAACCCCCTTTCCCCCGTAGCGGACCGCCTCACCGTCCCGAAGCTCGACCGCCTCGTTCTGGCCCGTCGAGGCCCCCGACGGTACCGCCGCGCGCCCGACGAAACCGCTTACCGTGGCGATCTCCACCTCCACGGTGGGGTTCCCCCGGGAATCCAAGATTTCGCGCCCGCGAACCGCAACGATCTCCGTCATCAGCACAGCCTCCCCGTCCGTCGCCTCGACGTACCAACTCGATGTGTTTCCCTCGACCTCGTAACTCTACGCCCCCAAGGCCCGGAGCGCCACGAGGGGAGGGCCGGGGGAGCTCCCCCGACCCTCTCGCGTTCCCCCTACTCCTGGGGCTGCTCCCCTTCGGGAGCCGGCGGCGCCTCCTCGGGCGCGGCCCCTTCCGGCGCAGCACCCGGAGGCGTTTCGGCGGGAGCGTTGGGGTCGTAGCCCGGGAGGTACTTGACGTTGCGCTTCTTCAGCTCGTCCTGCACCCAGGTCTGGAACTCGCCGGCCTGCTGCTCGGCCTTGATCTGCTCCTCGATCTGCGGGGCGACCTCCTCGAACGGGGTCTCGCCCTCGGGCTTGATGTCCGTGACCTCGATGAGGTGATAGCCGAACTCGGTCTCGACGGGGCCGAGAAGCTCGCCCTCTTTCGCCCCGAAGGCCGCGTCGTCGAACTCGGGGACAAACTGCCCCTTCGGGACGCATCCGAGGTCGCCGGCCTTATCCTTGTTGGAGGGGTCCTGCGAGTGCTCCTTGGCGAGGGCCGCGAAGTCGCCGCCGTCCTCGAGCTCGCCCTTCACGTCGTTGGCGAGGTCTTCCTGGTCCTTGTTGAAGAGGATGTGTCGGAGGCAACGCTGCTCGGGCTGGGTGAACTGAGTCTCCTTGTTCTCGTCGTAGTAGGCCCGCACCTCCTCCTCCGTCGGGTCGTCCCCGCCCGCGACCTCCTCCTGCACCTTCTGCACCGTGAGCCCGGTCCGGATCTCCTGGCGGAACGCCTCCTCGGTGAAGCCGAACTGCTTCAGCGCGTCCTGGAAGAGTTGCTCGGGCTCTCCGGGTTGTCCCTGCTGCTCGGCCTGATCCGCGACTGCCTGCTTGGTCTTGTCGACCTCGGTCTGAATCTCCTCGTCGGAGACCGTGATGCCGTGCTCTTCTGCGTAAGACAGCGCGATGTCCTGGGTGAGAAGCTGCGGCATGACCTGGGCCTTCGCCGCATCGAACTCCGGCGAGCCCGGCTCGACCTTGGGCGCCGCCTGGCCCGTCGACGCCGCCGACTGAGCGCTCAACCGCTCGACCCCCTCGACGACCTCGCCCTCAGTGACCTCACCGCCCTCGTATGTGGCGACCTTTTTGGCTCCGGAGCCGACCTCCCCACCGGAAGGGGCAGCTCCGCACCCCGAAAGGATGAACATTGCCAAAACCGCCGCGAAGGCGACGAAAACTGTCTTGCGGTAAAGAAGGTAGATCAAGGCCACGGGTCCCATCTCTTGACTGCACGAGGGCCAAAGGCCCAAAATCCGCGGCGATTATAACACCCGATTTTTCTTTCTCGGCCCCGCACGAACCTCAAATCGACCCTACAATCGTGACACCGTACGATCGCGGTCGGCTCACCCGGTGACGTCCAAAGGCCCATTGCACGTTGCGCGGCAACCCCGAAAGTCTCTGGACCCGGGGAGAATAAACCCGGTTAGGCGGCCTTCTCCAGAGACTTCAGCGTCTCCTCCGCGAGTTCCAGCGGCGGCAGGGAGGAGTCACGCAGGGTGACGCGGCCCTCCCGGCCGCCCACCGTGCCGCCGGTAGCCTTTCGAACAAATGCAGGTGCCGCTGCTCCCGCCGTTACGCCGGTGACGTTCAAAGTGCCGGAGCGGAAGTTGACGGACGTCGCGCCGATGCGGCGGGCGAGGAGCTTCACCCGGGAGAGGCCGAGAAGGTTGAGGGCGGGCTCTGGGGGCTCGCCGAAGCGTTCCGTCAGCTCCTCGGCGAGGTCGTCCAACTCCGCGGATGTACGCACGCCGGAGGCGCGGCGGTAGAGATCGACCCGTTCGATCTCGTCGCGCACGTAATCCACCGGCAGATAGGCGTCGAGCCCGAGCTCCACGATCACCGGCTGCGGCTCTTCCTCCTGGACGGGCTGACCCTTGGCGAGCGCGACCGCCTCTTCGAGGAGCCTCAGGTACATCTCGAAGCCGACCGCGGCGATCTGGCCGCTCTGCTCCGCCCCGAGGAGGTTGCCGGCCCCCCGGATCTCGAGGTCGCGCATCGCTATCGCGAACCCGCTCCCGAGCTCCGTGAAGTCCATCAGCGCCTCCAGGCGCTTCTGCGACTCCGGTGTGGCCCCAACCGGGGAGAAGAGGTACGCGTAGGCCTGATGGGCGGACCGCCCGATCCTGCCGCGAAGCTGATAGAGCTGGCTCAAGCCCATCATGTCCGCCCGGTCCACTATAAGCGTGTTCGCCGTCGCCACGTCGAGCCCGCTCTCGACGATGGTGGTCGTGACGAGCACGTCGGCCTCCCGGTCGAGGAAACGGCGCATCGAATCCTCCAGGCGACGCTCGGACATCTGCCCGTGCGCGGTGACGAACCTCACCCCCGGTACGAGGGAGGCGAGCTTTTCGGCGACATCTTCCAGCGTGCCGATACGGTTATGGACGAAGAAGACCTGCCCGCCGCGGCGGATCTCCTTCTCTACCGCCCGCTTCACGAGACCTTCTTCCTCCGGCCCAACGTGCGTGAGGATGCTCCGCCGCCCCGTCGGTGGCGTCTCGATGACGCTTATGTCTCGCAACGAAGCCAGCCCCATCTGCATCGTGCGCGGTATCGGCGTCGCGGTCAGGGTCAGAAGATCCACGGAGGCCTTGAACTCCTTGAGGCGCTCCTTGTGCTTGACCCCGAAGCGCTGCTCCTCGTCGACGACCACGAGCCCAAGATCCTTCGGCCGAACCTCGGCACCCAGAAGCGCGTGCGTCCCTATAACTATGTCTACCTCGCCCGCAGCGAGGTCCTTCAGAGTCTGCTTCCGCTCGGCCGTCGTCGAGAACCGGCTGAGGCTCTCGACCCTCACCGCGAAACGGCTTAGACGCTCCTTGAAGGTCTTGGCGTGCTGCTGCACGAGGATCGTCGTCGGCGCGAGCACCATGACCTGCTTACCCGCGAGCGCGGCCTTGAACGCGGCGCGCACCGCGACCTCGGTCTTGCCGAAGCCGACATCCCCGCAGACGAGGCGGTCCATCGGCCTCGGGGCCTGCATGTCCGCCTTGACGGCCGCGATCGCGGCGGCCTGGTCCGGGGTCTCCTGGAACGGGAAGCTCTCCTCGAGCTCACGCTCCCACTCGAAATCCTCGGGGAAGGCGAATCCCTTCGCCGAAGCACGCGCGGCCTGCACCCGCAGCAACTCTCCGGCGAGCGCCTTGACGCGATTTCGGACCTTATCCGTGACCGACGCCCACGTCCCGCCGCCGAGCTTGTCGAGGCGCGTCCCCTCGCCGCCGACGTACTTGTGCAGAAGCTCCATCTGCTCGTAAGGGACGTAGAGCGTATCCCCGCCCCGGTAGTCCACCTGCATGTAGTCGCGCGTAGCCCCGAGAACGGTCCGGGAGACAAGCCCCCCGAAGCGGCCGATCCCCTGCGTCGAATGCACCACGAGATCCCCGGCCTTGAGGTCCGCGAACGAGGAGACCGACGGGGACTTCGTCCTCGCCGTCTTGGCCTTGCGCCGCCCAAGCACCGCGTCTCGGCGGACGACCGCCACGCCCCCATCCGAGTACGAGAAAGACTCCGCGACCTCACCGGGTACGGCGTACAGCCCGGACGAAAGCGAGGCATCGACCCGCTCCACGTCCCTCATCGTCCGCCCGATCTCCCCGAACGCGTAAGCCGTCCGCTTGGCCTCCCCGACCGAGCCGCAAGCTATAAAGACCCTCAAGCCTTCCTCGACAAACACCTCGAGCCGTCGGCCCGACTCCCGCAGCGTCGTGGAGTGCGCCACGAACGGCGGCGCCGAGACGAGCTCCGCCGCCCCTTCCTCGTCGTCCGCCGTCGAGACGAAGCGCGTGTCAGGCACCGGACGCTCCCAGTGATAGAGCTCTCCGACGACGTCGGCGTCCTCCTCGGGGAACCCCTCCGTGGGCTCCTCCGACCATACCTCCATGCCCTGCGGCAGGAGATCGCGGGGAGAAACCGGGTTCAGATCCAGAATCAGACGGTCGAGGCCGGGCATCCGCACGCCCATGCGCGCCTCTTCCCCGTAGTCCTCATCGCTCGACGCGGCGAGAGCCGCCAAGTCTCCCTCGCGGGCCGCGTAGACCAAAGCCCCTTCGAGCTCCCGCACCACTCTTTGCGTCGCCAGGGAGACGGCCCGGACGCTCTCGACCTCATCGCCCCACCACTCGACGCGTACGGGCGAGCGGCGGGTACTCGGGAAGATATCCACGATCCCGCCGCGCACCGCGAACTCCCCATGCCGGCTGACCCTGTCCACCCGCTCATAACCCAAAGTTACGAGCCGCGCGAGGCAATCATCGAGCTCCAACTCGGTCCCCTCAGCAAGCCTCAGCGGGTCGTAGAGGGGCGTCTTCTCCGCAAACGCGGTAGGCCCCGCGACCACGATTCGGGCCTCAGGGAGCGCGTGAAGGGCACGCTGACGCTCTCCCACCCGCCCGACCGGCGGGGCGAAGACGTCTCCGTAGGGAATGCCGCGTGACGGAAGATGCACGACCGGCTCGCCCGTGAAGGAACGTGCATCGTTCGCGTATCGCTCGGCCGTCTCCTCACTCCCGGCGAGGAGCAGCACGCGACGCCCGGCGGTCGCGGCGAGATAAGCGCGGATTCTACGGGGAGCTTGTAACTCTGTAGCGGTGATTCGGTTCTGCACCCGATGAGTTTAACCTCTATGCCCTTTATTAAACGTGAGCCTTTCCACGCAATGCTGAACTACTGTAAACTTCCGAACAATTATACGGAAAGGGGAAAATAATGGGTAGAAAGACCGTTTTTGGGACGATGCTGGCCGCCACGCTGCTGGTAGCAGCACTAATGGGTAGCGCAGGGGCCCAGGAGATGGGCTCGCAGACGCTGCAACTCACGCCGAGCCGGGACTCCGGGGTGAGCGGGACGGCTACGCTGACCGATACCGCCGAGGGAGTAGAGGCGACGCTGGACATGCAGGGGCTCCCCACGGCCGACGGTACGGAGCACCTCGCCCACATACACGCGGGCGCCACCTGCGCGGATGACCGTGCCGGCAACGGCGCCCCGGTCGAGATCCCCTTCGAGTCGGTCATGGCTCAAGGCGGCGCCGGCACGAGCACGACCGTGATCCCCGACGTCACGGTGGCCGATCTCCTCGATGGCACCCCACGTTACGTCAACGTCCACGCCGAGAAGACGGGCGACGCGGTGCCCCCGGGTATCTCCTGCGCCGACGTCGTCTCGACCACGGTACCCGCCACCGGCGGCTTCGTCTCGCCCTTGACGATGCTTCTCCTCGGCGGCGCGGCCCTCGTCGCCCTCGCGACGGGCGGCGTCCTTGTAAGACGGCGCGCCTAGCGCAGAGCAAATCCCGGGCCCTTGGGCGCGGTTTTGGGGGCGGGGCTTCGGCTCCGCCCCCTTCTATTTTTCGCAGATCCATTCAGCGGCCGAGATCCTACTTTCGGCCGGCGGAGATCCCCCCTTCGGACGTTACGCGGACAGGCCGCGCCTCAGATGATGCCCCGACAATCCGCAAGAAACGATCCACAACGGGAGGACCGGGATGAGACAAACGGCGCTGGGGTTTGTAGTGGGGGTGCTGTTGCTCGCGCTCGCGAGCGGGGTGGCCCTGGCTGCCACGAAATACGGCAACAACGCCCCCGACAAGCTCTTCGGTACGAAGGGCGGCGACGTGTTCTACGGCGGCGATGACCTCATCTTCGGGCGGGCGGGCAGCGACGATCTGCGCAGCGCTTCGGGCAACGACAGGATCAACACGGGCCCGTGCGGCTACGGCGTCGTCCCCGGTAGAAGCGGCAATGACTTTATAGACGCGACCTCGTCCTGTATCTACACCGCCGAATATCCGCCCCCGCCACTGCAAACGGATACCGTCAGTTGCGGCCCGGGCTTCGACAAGGTGCAAGGGGCGCAGCGAGAAGACGGGATCTCCACCGACTGCGAGAGGGTTACCAGGCCCTAGAACCACGGTTAGGGCGAAGCAAGGGGAGAGGGCGGGTCTTCGGTCTCGCCCTCTCCCCTTGCCTGACGACGCGCGTCCTCTGGGAGAATGAAAAGCTTACGTACCCGGACGGGAGGATCACCCCATGTCGCTGTTGGAGAAATTGAACGAACGCGGAAACGGGACGCTGCCGGGTTTGATCGGGCTGGAGATTCTTGAAGCCGAGGAGGGCCGGATACGCAGCCGACTGAAGCTCCGTGACGAGCTCCTCGCCCCGAACGGCTACCTGCACGCCGCGACGGTCGTGGCCCTGGCCGACACCTCTTCGGGCTACGGTTGCTTCGTGAACCTGCCCGACGGCGCCGAAGGCTTCA
>JADDPY010000525.1 GCA_016781635.1 Rubrobacter sp. | reverse complement strand
CCCGGCCGAGTACCTCGCGAACTGCCTGCGGCAGCGCGACGGGCGTGCCTAGATATGTACGAGAAAGGGGCCGAGCCAGCCTACTGGTTCGCCTTCCGCGCTAACGCGTTGCTGGTCCGCGAGGAGGATCCGGTCCGCGTCCCCGAAGCGGATTCCCTGGACGAGTTGGATCTCGACGCCTACCCCTACAAGATGGTAGGTTCCCTGGGGGGGCGGGAGTGTTACGTCGTGGACCTGGATTCTGACGCCGATCCACCCGAGGGGATGGTCTTCCGGGACCTTCGTGGGCTGTTCGCGAGCATCGGCGAGGACCTGTTCAGGATGGCCGGACGGGCCGTTCAAATCGTGGACTTCGACCGGACGCATCAGTTCTGCGGTCGATGCTCGGCAAAGATGGCCCCGGGGCCGGATAAGCTCTCGAAGAAGTGTACGCGGTGCGGAACTGTCTACCATCCGCGTTTGAGCCCGGCGGCGATCATGCTCGTCAGGCGCGGAGAAGAGCTCCTGCTCGCCCGCTCACCCGGCTTCCCCGAGGGGATGTATAGCGTGCTCGCAGGATTCGTCGAGCCCGGGGAGTCTATAGAGGAGACCATAAGCCGCGAGGTTCTGGAGGAGGTCGGGGTCGAGGTCGAGAACGTCCGGTACTTCGGGAGCCAGCCGTGGCCGTTCCCGCACTCGTTGATGATCGGCTTTACGGCCGACTACGCGGGAGGGGAGATCGAGCCGCAGGCCGAGGAGATAGAGGCCGCCGGTTGGTACCGCGTCGACGCCTTGCCTGACCTGCCTCCAAGGGTGAGCATCGCCCGCGCCATGATCGACGCCTTCATCGCCGAGCACGACGGTAACGGATCATCACCGGGATAGCCATTCAGCCGCGAGACGGGCTTGCCGAGAGGTGAGCCGGACTCCGATCCCGGGTGTCCCCCGTAAGGGCTCGAACTTCACACCCGGCCCGTATTCGTATAATCCGCCTATCGATGGAGCTATTCCTGGAGGAGGTCGTACCGTGGCCCGTCAGCGCGTAGAGCCCGGCCCGGGGCAGGAGTCCGTCTGGGACTACCCGCGCCCCCCGAGGCTGGAGGACGTGGAGAAGAAGGTCAAGGTCGTGTTCAACGAGGTGACCCTCGCGTACACGACGCGCGCGAAGCGCGTTCTGGAGACGAGCCACCCGCCCGTCTACTACATCCCGCCGGAGGATATACGTATGGAGCACCTCACCCTCGCGGACGGGACGTCCTTCTGCGAGTGGAAGGGGGCGGCCCGCTACTACGACGTCTCGGTCGAGGGGAAGACGGAGGAGCGGGCCGCGTGGTTCTACCCGGACCCCGTGCCAGCATATCGGAGCCTCAAGGGCTACGTCGCGTTTTACCCGTCGAGGATGGATGCCTGCTGGGTCGGGGGGGAGAAGGTCGAGGCGCAGGAGGGGGACTTTTACGGCGGTTGGGTTACCCCTGAGATCGTCGGCCCGTTCAAGGGTGCTGCGGGCACCCGGGGCTGGTAGGCGCTTGCCCGACCTCCAGGGGCTCCGCAAGGAGTACACGAGAGCCGGCCTTCGGGAAGCGGAACTCGCCCCCGGCCCGATGGACCAGTTCCGGCGTTGGTTTGACGAGGCGCTTGCGGCAGGCCTCCACGAGCCCAACGCCATGACCGTCGCCACCGCGACGCCGGACGGCAGGCCTTCGGCGCGCGTCGTACTCCTCAAAGGATTCGACGAGCGCGGCTTCGTCTTCTACACGAACTACGAGGGACGCAAGGGTCGCGAGTTGGGGGAGAATCCCCCCTGCGCGCTCGTCTTCTACTGGGGCGAGCTGGAGCGGCAGGTGCGCATAGAAGGCCGGGCGAGCCGCGTCCCCGGTGAGGAGTCTGACGCCTACTACGAGAGCCGCCCCAGGGGTAGCCGGCTCGGAGCATGGGTGAGCGCTCAGAGCCGCGAGGTGACGAGTAGGGAAGCTCTTGAGGAGCGGTTGCACGGCCTGGAAGCGGAGCACGAGGGCCAGGAAGTCCCCCGCCCACCGTTCTGGGGCGGCTACCGGGTCGAACCGGAGGTCGTCGAGTTCTGGCAGGGGCGAGAGAACCGGTTGCACGACCGGCTCCTATATCGTCGCGTGTCAGATGGGTGGAAGGTCGTCCGCCTCCAGCCGTAGGGTCGGCGGGAGGCCCTATCCCCCTGCTAAGATGGCGCCGATTAGGTCATGTTAGCCGTGGAAGGGGAGATGTTTTGAAGCTGGTCACGTACTCGACGAACGGCGGCGCGCCGCAGGTGGGGGCTATGGAGGACGGGGAGATCCGCCCGGTTGGCGGCCCCGGCACGACGATGATGGAGATCATCGAGCACGGACGGGACGCCGAAAGGGTGCCGGGCGGCGAGGCGGTGGCGTTGGAGTCGGCACGCATCCACGCGCCGGTTCTGAACCCGCAGAAGATCATCGGCATCGGCCTCAACTACTCCGACCACGCGGCCGAGACGGGCGCCGACATCCCCGAAAAGCCCATCGTATTCGCCAAGTACGCGAACACGCTGGTCGGGCAGGGCGACGCCATCCGCATCCCGTCCATCACCCAAAAGGCCGACTACGAGGTCGAGCTCGCGGTGGTCATAGGGCGGGCGGCGAAGAACGTCTCCGAGGCGGAGGCGCTCGACTACGTCTTCGGGTACACGAACTGCAACGACGTCTCGAGCCGCGACCTCCAGTTCTCCGAGGGTGGTCAGTGGACGCGGAGCAAGTCCATAGATACTTTTTGCCCCGTAGGGCCGTACATCGCCACGCGCGACGAGGTTCCCGACCCGCAGGCCCTGGGCCTCCGGTGCATCCTCAACGGCGAGGTCATGCAGGATGGGACGACGGCGAAGATGATCTTCTCGGTCGCCGAGCTGATCTCCTTTCTCAGCCAGGGCATGACGCTCTTGCCGGGCGACATCATCACGACCGGTACCCCGCCCGGCGTCGGCGCGGCCCGCGACCCGCAGGTCTTTCTAAAGCCCGGCGACGAGGTAACCGTCGAGGTCGAGGGGCTCGGGAGCCTCACGAACCCCGTCGAGGCCGGGTAGCCCCATGGACCTCCTCCCGGAGCTGAGGAAGGCCCTCCCGGAGGGCCGCGTCGATACCGGAGAGGAGGAGCTGAAGCGCCACGGTGGAGGCTTCTTCACCTACCACGCACCACACCTGCCCGACGCGGTCGTTTCGCCCCGCAGCCGGGAGGAGGTCCTGGATCTCCTGCGCTTCGCCGACGAACGCGGCGTTCCGGTGGTCCCCTTCGGGCAGGGGAGCAGCCTGGAGGGGCACACTATCCCTGTCCGGGGCGGCATCAGCCTGGACATGAACGGGATGGACGAGATCCTGGAGGTTCGTCCCGAAGATTTCGTAGCGAGGGTCCAGCCGGGGGTGACACACGGGAAGCTCAACGCGGCGTTGAAGGAACATGGGCTCCTCTTCCCGGTCGATCCCGGCTGGGACGCTACCATCGGCGGGATGGCCGGGACCAACGCGAGCGGGACGAACGCGGTGAGGTATGGGGTCATGCGGGATCAGGTTCTCGGGCTCGAGGTGGCGTTCCCCGGTGGGGGCGTGATGAAGACCGGGGGGCTGGCGATGAAGTCCTCGGCAGGTTACGGGCTCACCGGGCTCTTCGTCGGCTCCGAGGGGACGTTGGGCGTGTTTACGGAGATAGTTTTGCGCCTCTACCCGATCCCGGAGCGCATCCTCGCCGCGCGGGCGGTCTTCCCCGGCATCGAAGAAGCGGCGAGGTCGGCGGTCGCCACCATTCGAAGCGGCATGAGGATCGGACGCGTCGAGCTCGTGGACGCCCGCACGATAGAGGCCGTGAACGCCTACAAGGGTACGCGCTATGCGGTCGAGCCGACCCTCTTCCTGGAGTTCGGCGGGAGCGAGAAGAGCGTCGAGGAGGACGTGGCGAAGGCGCGGGAGATAGCTCGCGCCAACGGTTCTTCCGTCTTCGAGTTCGAGGAGGACGAGGCGGCACGGGAGAAGCTCTGGGAGGCCCGGCACGAGGCGGGCCTCGCCATCCAGAATCTACATCCGGAGAAGAGCCCGATGGCTACCGACGTGTGCGTCCCGATCTCCGACCTCCCGGACGCCCTGCGCCATGCCCGTGACGCCATAGCCTCGCGCGGCCTAGACGGCGCGATCCTCGGCCACGTCGGTGACGGCAACTACCACGCGGTTTTCCCCGTGGACCGGGATGATGGGGAGGAACTGAAGGTCGCCGAGGAGGTGAACTCCGAGATCGTCGACTACGCCCTCGCGCGCGGCGGCACCTCGACCGGCGAGCACGGCGTGGGCTCCGGCAAGATGCGCCACCTCGAAAAAGAACACGGCGACTCGTTGGCGTTCATGCTCGGAATAAAGCGGCTCGCGGACCCGAACGGGATCATGAACCCCGGAAAGATCTTCGCGACGGGAGAGGAGAGACGACAGGTCCCGGAGGAGTCCTACTAAGAGCCTAGTTCGGGCGGGCTTCCCGCTTCTCACGAAAGAGCTTGTAGACGCCGGTGCAGGTCGCGCCGAGCTTGCCCCTCTCGTCGAAGATCTGGCCCTCCCCGAAGACAAGCCCCCCGCCCCGGCGCAAAATCCGGGCTGAACCCTCGATCCGGTTCTCGGCCTCGATGGCGTCCACGAACTGCACGTTCAGGGTGATGGTGACCTGCCCGATCACGCCCTCGTCCCAGGTGGATTCGACCGCAGCCCCCAGCAGCCCATCGAACATGTAGCTGACGATCCCGCCGTTTACGTGCCTCGGCGATCCGCCGCCGCCCCTGTGGTGGTCCTCGACGCGAAGCTCCACCCTCACAACGCCGTTCTCCGCCTCTAGAAGCTTCAGCCCCGGCCAGCGGAAGAAGTCGATCTCGTTCCACGCTATGCGGCGCTTCCTGTTCACTGGCCCGTCCGCTTCCAAGGCTTCGTTCTTATGCGTATCATCGGTCACGATGGACGACGATAGCACACCTCGCGTCCGGCGTCCCAGCTCGCTGTGCTACAGTTTGCACTAGAAGCATTTGGGGATTTTCGAGGCTTGGGGAGGCGCTTTGGACACCGAGAAGGAGACGTCGAAGGACCTTTGGGAAGAGGCTTACGCGCAGAGGGGCGAGCGCGACGCCGAGTTCTCGACGATGAGCGGGGTGCCCATCAAACCACTCTACACCCCGGAGGACGTAGAGGGCGACTACGACGAGAAGCTAGGCTACCCGGGGCAGTACCCCTACACCCGCGGCGTCTACCCGAACATGTATCGGGGCCGCCTGTGGACCGTCCGCCAGTTTGCGGGCTTCGGCTCGGCGGCCGAGACGAACGAGCGGTTCCGCTACCTTATAGATCACGGCCAGAACGGCCTCTCCATAGCCTTCGACATGCCGACCCTCATGGGCCTCGACTCGGATTCTCCGCTCTCCCTCGGGGAGGTGGGCACCGAGGGTGTGGCGGTAGATTCGCTGGAGGACATGGAGAAGCTCTTCGAGGGCATCGACATGGGTGAGATCTCCACCTCCATGACCATAAACGCTCCCGCCCACGTCCTGCTCGCCATGTACGTCGTCGCCGCCGAGAAGCAGGGCGTCGGTCCCGAACAACTCACCGGCACCAACCAGAACGACATCCTCAAGGAGTACATAGCTCAGAAAGAATGGCTCTTCCCGCCCGAGCCAAGCATGCAGGTCTTCAAGGACATGCTCGTCTACGCCACCGAGCACATGCCGAGGTGGAACACGGTCTCCATCTCCGGCTACCACATCCGCGAGGCGGGCTCGACGGCGGCCCAGGAGCTCGCGTTCACCCTCTCGGACGGCTTCGCCTACGTAGAAGCGGGCATAGAAGCGGGCCTCGACGTCGACGACTTCGCGCCGCGCTTGAGCTTCTTCTTCAACTCGCACATAGACTTCTTCGAGGAGATCTGCAAGTTCCGCGCGGCCAGGCGCATCTGGGCGACGGTGATGAAGGAGAAGTACGGCGCCAGGGACGAGAAGAGCCTCCTCATGCGCTTCCACACCCAGACCGCCGGCGTCTCCCTGACCGCTCAGGAACCCTACAACAACGTCGCGCGTACCGCCTTCGAGGCCCTCGCCGCCATCCTCGGCGGCACCCAGAGCCTCCACACCAACTCTTTCGATGAGGCCCTGGCGCTCCCGACCGAGGAGGCCGTGCGAGTTGCCGTTCGTACGCAGCAGATAGCGGCGTTGGAGACGGGCGCGACAAACACGATAGACCCGCTCGGGGGCTCGTATTTTGTCGAGGCACTGACGGACGAGCTGGAGAGGCAGGCATACGACTACTTCCGCCAGATCGACGAGATGGGCGGGGTCGTGCGGGCCATAGAGAACGGCTTCCAGATGGGGGAGATCGCCGAGGCGAGCGCACGCTACCAGCGCGAGACAGAGAACGGCACCCGCAAAATAGTCAACGTCAACATCTACGAGCCCAAGGACGAGTCCGACGTCGAGACCCACCGCATAGACCCGGCGGTCTCCGAGGGCCAGCTGAATCGCCTCAAGGACCTGAAAGAGCGCCGCGACAACGAGCGCGTCGAAGAGTGCCTGGAGGCCGTAAAGAGGGCCTGCCGCGAGGGCGAGAACACCATGTACCCGACCATCGAGGCAGTCCGGGCCTACGCGACGGTGGGTGAGATCTGCTCCGCCATGCAGGAGGTCTACGGCACCTACCGCGAGACGCCGGTAATATAGGGCCGGTCAGCCGACCACCGATAAGGCGGAGAAACCCCGCTGAGCAAGCGTTTGGAGGGGAAGGACAGCCGGGCGCTCGGAGGCGGATCGGTGCGGGAGAGCCGAGGGCTGACCGCCGATAGCCGATAGCTGCTGACCAGAGGGAGGCATTCGTGGCCGATACGATACGGGTAGTGGTGGCGAAGGTCGGGCTGGACGGGCACGACCGGGGGGCCAAGATCATCGCGCGGGCGCTCCGGGACGCGGGGATGGAGGTGATCTACACCGGCCTTCACCAGACCCCCGAGCAGGTCGTCGAGGCGACGATCCAGGAGGACGCCGACGCCATAGGGGTCTCCATCCTCTCCGGCGCCCACATGACGCTGCTGCCCCGCATCGTCGACCTCCTCAAGGAGAACGACGCCGAGGACGTCCTCGTCTTCTGCGGCGGTACGATCCCCAAGCAAGACATCCCGAAGCTGAAAGAGGCCGGAGTAGGCGAGGTCTTCACCCCCGGAACCCCGACGAGAAAAGCTGTAGAGTACCTCCAGGGAGAGCTCGTCAGCTCTTAGCCGTCAGAATCTAGCAGGCAGCCATCAGCCCAACCGTGGACGGCGCGAGAGTGGTTTGCAAAGGAACGGTCTTTGTGGAGCAGGGACATCTTTGCGCCGCCATATCGAAGGCTGAGGGCTGATGGCGCCGACCAAAGGGAGGCAAAACCTTGGATTTCGTACAGGTCGAGCGCGGGGATAATGGAGTAGCAGTACTTACCATCGACCGGCAGGACAAGCTCAATGCGCTGAACCCGCAGGTTGTGGAGGAGATCGGGCAGGCGCTTCTGGAGTTGGATGTGAACCCGCCGCGCGCGATCATCGTGACCGGCGCGGGGTCCCGGGCTTTTATTGCGGGGGCGGACATCGCGGTGATGAGCCAGATGAGCCCGATGGAAGCGAAGAGGTTCGCCGAGCTCGGGCACGCGGCGACGGCGCTCCTCGACCGGAGCCCGGTGCCGACGATAGCCGCGATCAACGGCTTCGCTCTGGGCGGTGGCTGCGAGATCGCCCTCGCCTGCGATATACGCATCGCAGCCGAGAACGCCCTGCTCGGCTTCCCGGAGGTCTCCCTGGGCATTCTCCCTGGCATGGGCGGCACGCAGCGGTTGCCCCGGCTCGTTGGGCCGGGTATCGCGAAGGAGTTGATCTTCTCGGGCAGGCGCATCAAGGCGGATGAGGCGCGCATGGTCAACCTCGTCAACCGCGTTGTCCCCGAGGGTGAGGCGTTGAACGCCGCGAAGGAGCTCGCTTCGCAGATCGCCGTGAACGGTCCGCTCGCCGTCCGCATGGCGAAGGCGTCGGCGAACCGGGCGCTGGACGTGGACCTTATAAGCGGCCTGGAGTACGAGGCCGACCAGTTCGGCTTGCTCTTCTCCACCGAGGACGCGAAGGAAGGCATGGGCGCCTTCGTCGAGAAGCGCAAGGCCCAGTTCAAGGGGAGTTGAGCCGCAAAGCTCCCACGGTCCACGAGACGAAGCTGCGCGTCCGGTACGGCGAGACCGACGCGCAGGGCATCGTCAACAACTCCAACTACCTCTCCTACTTCGAGGTCGGCCGCGTGGAGTGGCTCCGCGCCGCCGGCCTCTCGTACAGGGACATGGAGAGAGCCGGCTACGGCTTCGTCGTCGTCGAGGCACATGCCTTCTACAAGCGAGCCGCCCGCTTCGACGACGACCTGACCCTGAGAACGACCCTCGCGGACTTCGGTAAAGCCTCCTTCTGGTTCGAGTACGAGGTTCTGCGCGACGGTGAGGTTGTCGCAACGGGCCGCACCCGCCACGGCTGCATAGAAATAGCGACCGGCCGTCCGAGCCGCGTCCCGAAGGAGTTCGTCGCCCGCCTTTCGGGGGGCGCGGCATAGAACCTTCGCGGGAGATGCGCCGTTTGGCCGCGCTCCTGCCGGACGTTCCGCGCTTTCTGGAGACGCGAGGGATGCTGCTCGAAAGGTGCGATCTCCTGGGCCTGGAGGAGGGCCCCGGCGGGCCGAGCTTCGTCGCGCGTGGGCTCTACCCGGAGGGAGAGTTGCTCTCCGTGGTGGGGCGCCCGGCGGCCGGGGCGGTACTCGAGGCTGTGCGCCGCAACGGTCACTCGGGCGCGGTCATCGCTATGCCCGATAACGCCCCGCTCGTCGCGCGAATACTGTCGGGCTGGGAGATGCAGGCCGCGATACTGCACCTGCTCGGCGAAGGCGGGCTTCAGGAACCTCCGGGAAGTTTGGAGTGCGAGGTCCGGTTTATGTCCGGTCCGGATGGGCTGCGCCTACTGCCGCCCGGTCTTCGGGCGGGGCTCCGGGCCGAGTTGGAGGACACCCTGCAAAGGGGCACGCCCCTGGCGGCGACGTTTGTCGAGGACGTACCGGTCTCGTTCTGCCACGTGGCCTTCGAGACCGAGGGGCTGTGGGACGTTGCCATAGACACGCTAGATGGGCACCGGAGGCGCGGGTATGCTGCGCGGTGCGCCGCTTTTATGGTCCGCCACATGCGCGAGACGAGCGGCAAGGAGCCGGTCTGGGGGGCGCTGGAGACGAACGCGGCTTCGATGAACCTCGCAGAGTCGCTCGGCTTTGTCCCCGTGGATCGCTACTTCGTCCTCGAATCGGCCGGGAGGCGATAACAGCAGGCCCCGGTAGGGTCGTGACGGGTTACGCGCCCTCCGCTGGCACGACTTGGTAGAGCATCTTTCCTTCGACGGGAACGAGCTCGTAGCCTGCGTCCTCGAACTGGCGCGTCTTGCCCTTGTTTGGGTAGAGGATGTAGAAGCGGCCCTCTTGAGCCGCGGTCGAGGCCTCGGTGACTTCCTCTTTGCCGTTGGGCTGGGCGAAGTTCCACACCTGTATGTCAGTGCGGCGGTTCTCGACCAGTTGCATGTACTGCAGGGGGCCTCTGTGCTGGATCACGATGGCGTCAGGGGCGGCGTTGTCGGCAACGGCCTCCACGATCCTGCGCCCCTCGTAATCTTCGCTCATGTCCACCGCGCGATAAGTCGCCAGCAGACCCCAGAGCGGTATGGAGAGCGCGAAGATCGAGAGCGCGACGACGGTCGCCATGCGAAACCTCGGAGCCTTACTTGCTACGAGTCCTGTAACTGTGCGCAGGGCTACCGCGAGGCCTACGCTCGCCCAGATTGCGAGGATCGCGTAC
>JADDPY010000604.1 GCA_016781635.1 Rubrobacter sp. | reverse complement strand
GGCGAAGGAAGCCGCCGGCTCCCTCACGGGCAACAAGGACAAGAAGGCCGAGGGCCAGGCGGACCAGGACAAGGGCATCCTCAAGGACAAGAAGGGTGCCGCCAAAGACCTGCTGAAGTAGTCAGCAGCGAAAAGCTGAAGTACGCAGATCGTCGGGCCAGGTCCTAATCTGAGTCCGGCTTCTTGTGCCCGGAGGCGTTACGGGATCAATGTAACGGCCGTTCTCTTTCCGAGAAACGAGACACTCGGCATCTCGGTGAATAGGATCATCGAGACCAAGCTTTAGCCTCGGCCGTCGTCGCGCTTGGGTGCGGACTCGTTCACGCTCGCCGCTACCCCCCTCAAGGCTTCCTCTAGCCGTGCAACGCGCTCCACGAAGTCGTCCATGCCCCTGTGCTGGACGTAGCGGTGGTCCTTGTAGATCGAGGGGATGAGGTTCCACTCGGTCTCGTAGTACTCGCCGGTCAGGTCCCGGTACCTCGTGGTCACCGAGATGCCCCCCTCCAGCCCCTTCTCCTCCAGGAACGGCAGTAGGTTCTTGAGGCGATCCCAGTAGCAGGTGACCTCACCGTCCGGCGCGAGGAAGTCCAACCCGTCCCTGAAGTAGGGCAGGTCCGAAACGACGAAGCCGCCCGAATTCTCGACCGGGGCCGAGAACTCGAACGTGATGTCCTTGGCGGGGCCGGAGCTGACGTTGCGCACGGTAAGGTTAACCTGGGGTAGGCTGCCGTAGTCGGCGTCGACTATCACCTGGGGCCTGCCGCCGGAGACGCGTTCCTCGCGCATCTCGTCGAGGGTCTTGCGGCTCACCCTCCACTGGTAGTAGTACCCGAGGCCTACGACCGCGATGAAGATGGCCTGCAGAATAGGGCTGGCTATCTGCGCGATGCTCGTGAGCATGCTCATGGTCAGGTGGCACCTCCTCATCTTCCGGGATCGCGCCATTCTATGCCCGCGAAGAAGCCGGGGCGCGAAGCCCACGCATCTCCCTCGAGGGCTATCCTGGGGCCGTGACGCCCTCGATCCCCGTCCGGCCCGCTAGCCTCCGGCTTGGCCGACGTCGATCCAGCGCCCGTCCTCCCACCGGTTCACCGGCGTCGCCCCCTCCGGCAGCGGCTCGTCCTCTGGGAACCAATCGTAACGGCCCGCGTGCTTACCGCTTCCCAGTAGCACGATCACGGGTTTGAGGTGCTTGGCCTTCTGGGCGCCGCGCTTCGCGGCGCTAACGCTGAGGTATCCCCCGCTGCGGCTAAAACCCTTGTTCAACCCTCTCCCTCCCTAAGCCTCCGTGCTAACCGATGCCCGGCCACGATCAGCGGCGCTGATCGTGGCCCCCTGCGGCATAGGCGCTCCCGACCGAGCGCAGGCCGTGCAGTTGGCCTCCTTGGAGGTTATGACCCACTCCTCCTCGTCCACTGCCCTGCCGCAGTACGTCTCCTTCATCTGGGGCTTGGCTACGTGTACCACGCCCGAACCGTCGGCCTGACGGACATTCATCCCCGGCCCTCCCTTCGATTTCGTCCTACGTCCACCGGGCCACCACGTCCTCTTTGGCCAAGGGTCTTATCCTCCTAGAATCCGATCCTTGGCCTTTCTACGGGGTCGGGGGCCTTCGACCGTCGATCAGGAGCCGCGCGACGAACTCTTGGCGCCGGATGCTCGAGAGGCCGACGAGCGACTCGCCCAGCCTCCCGGGCAAGGGGTCTAAGGCCACCCTCCCGATGCCCGAGAGCGAACTCAAGAGCAACGAGGCAAGCTCCCCGGCCCCGGTCTCCCTCGCCACCCAGCCTCGCCCGGGGGACCCACCGCCACCGCCCCGAGCCAAAGGAACAGCTCGGCCTCCTCCTCGAAGCCGAACACCGCCAGCACCTCTTCTCCGCCGGCGAGCTTCAGGGCGAGCACCTCCGCCAAGCCGCTCTCGCGGTCGACGATCAGCCACCACGACGGGGATCTTGCCCTCCCTTGCACCGTCACGCCGCCCCTTTCGTCCCCGCACGGGGGAGGGCGCCGCGGACCACGACGCACGGCACGAGGCTCGGCGCCGGCGGGGGCGCGCCCCTACTCCCCACGCGGCGGGGATGCTTGGTATGTGTACGACACCGTACATAGCACCGCATTCTAGCTGCGCGTGGGGCGTCGCGCACGGGGGTACATATCCTTATGTGTACGCTTGGCGCTGGCGAAGGAGCCGAGGAGATGCCAGGACCGGAGGAACGACAAAAGGTTGGGGGCAACAGGCTCCTGGACGCCCTGCCCGAGGGGGAGCTCGAACGCCTGGCGCCGGAGCTGGAGGTCGTAAAGCTGGGCTTCGGGGAGGTCCTCGTCGGGGCCGGTGAGCCCATTCGGCACGCCTGGTTCCCGATAGAC
>JADDPY010000430.1 GCA_016781635.1 Rubrobacter sp. | reverse complement strand
CCAGGACCTCGAAGAGATGGAGAAGGGCGACCTCGTGACCGTCCGTGACGCATCCGGCAAGACCTACAAGTACCGCGTCTACGAGAGCATGATCGTCGACCCCGACGACTTCTGGGTTACGAAGCCCATCGAAGGCAAGAAGGTAATCACCCTTCAAACCTGCTGGCCCGAGCCCTCCTTCGAGAAGCGCCTCATCGTCCGCGCCGAGATCGTAAAGTAGACGAACACCGTCACCGCTGAGCCTCCTTCTGATGGTTTCTCGGAGATAGCTATATAATCCTGGACGATGTTCAAGAGCTTCAAGATCTCGCTGCTCCTCGTCTCGCTCGCCCTCCTGGGTCTCGCGGCGCTGCCCGCTTACCCCAGGACCGAGACCGCGTCTCTAGACCTACGCCCCACCGAGGTCGAGAACGCTCGCACTCTTCTGGGTGAAAACCCGAACGGCGAGAGGGCGAACCCGGAGAGGCGGGCAAGCGACCAGGACGGCGCGGGCTCCGGCGGGCAGATCACGCTTAGCATCCCGAAGCTCGGACTGGAGGATATAGAGGTTCCGACCGCCGACAGCCAGGTCGCGCTCGACCAGAAGGGCATCATCCACCTCAAGAACACCGGGGCGCCCTGGGAGGAAGGATCCAACACCGTCGTCGTCGGCCACGCCCTCGGCTTCATGCGCACGGAGATTCCTTACGTCTTCTACGAGCTCGACAAGCTGAAGCCGGGGGACGAGATCATCGTGAACAACCTGGCCGGCAAGGAGTTCACCTTCAAGGTCTTCGATCTTCTCACCGTCCGTCCCGAGGACTACTGGATCACCTACCCCGTGCCCGACAAAACCGTCATCTCCCTCCAGACCTGCACCCCCATCCCGACCTTCGAGAAACGCCTCATAGTACGCGGAGAACTTGTTTCCTAGCATCAAGCGATCGGCTAGAACCATGAACATCGTAATTCGCAGGCGAAAAACCGATCCCCAAAAGCCGATAGCGGAGCTTCAACTCCCCGACAGGTAGCGCTCCAGGACGTCATGCGCGGCGTTGATCTCCGCCGTAAGTCGCTCGGCGCGGGCCCTCTTCTCTGACTCGACAAACTTGTCGGGGTGGTAGCGCTTGACGAGCTCGCGCCTTCTCTTGTTGGCAGCCTCGAGCCCGTCCCCCGGGCTGAGGTCGAGCTTGTGGTAGGCGACGAGGACCTCCGGCGGGTACCTTCTCGGGACGTACCCGGACGCCGTGTCCCGCCATGCCCCGGAGGGCCGCCACGAGGCGCGGGTGGAGGCCCGCTCCGCGGCGGGGCGCTCGCCGGCGGCCTCCTCTTCGGCGGCACGGCGCTGCTCGGCGGCACGCCATTCCTCAGCGGCACCACGCCACGCAGCCCCAAAAGCGTCTTTGAGGGTCTCGCCGCGCTCGCGACCGTAGCGGACCGTATCCTTGAAACGGTCTTCGCCGATGTTCTTGGAGACGAAGCCTCGAGCCAGGCGTCCGAGGCGGCGGCCCAAGCTCACCGTTGCCCGGCGTCGGTGTCCGCGTCGGAAAGGGAGGCCGGGTGCCTGAGCACCTGCGTCTGATCGGCATCAGCAGCATCGTCGTCGAAAGGCTCGAAGACCTGCGTGTCGTCGCTTACGGGGCGGATGGGCTCGACGTCGGTGGTATCCTCTGCGTCTTCATCCACGGGGAAGTCGAAAAAGCGGCGTACCCTCTTTATGTCCCCGAGGCCCGTGCTGGCACGCGCCACCCTATTCTCCTCCTCGGTGATCCCGTTGTCGCGGGCCTGCTCGGCCTTCCGGATCTCCTCCTGAAGAGAGCGGATAACCTCATCGGCTCTCTCTTTGAGCTCTTCCTGCCTGCCTCGCGCAAGCCCTATCTCCGAGCGGAGCTTCGTTTCTCTGGCGCGCGTGGATCTTTCGAGATCCTCGACGCGGATGCCCGCGGCCGTCAGCGTGCCGCGCACGATTCGTACGGCGCTCTCCGGGGACACGTCCGGCGGCAAATCGTCGATAATCTCCGCCGCACGCTCGACGGTGAACCCGTAGGGGTGCTGCTCGATCTCGCGCGGCGGCGGCTCGTCACGCCGATCCTCCGCCCGGAGCTCCTCGGAGGAGTAGATCCGGGTCTCCCCCTCGTCTTCACCGCCCCCTCCGAACAACCTGGCAAAAAATCCCTTGCGCTCGCTCACCGTACCGGCGCCTCCTCCGGTAGCCCCTTCTCGAGGCTCCGCGTCGCTTCGTCCAGGCCGCGCCGGAAAAACGAGACCCGCTCCTTTATCGCCACGAGCCCCGACTCCAGCGCGTGGGGCGAGAGGCCCGGGTCGAGGGCAAGAAGCTCACCGCGCAGGTTACTGAGCAAACCCTCTATCCCCTCGAGCTGCGCGTTGATAGTCCCTATCGCTGCCGGCACCGCGTCGATCGCCGCGAGCTCACCGCGCCTCCCCGCAAGTGCCGCTTCGAAAGACGCCCGCAACGCAGAGCCTTCCTCAAGCGCCTCTATCTCCTCTTGAAGCTCCCACACACGACCCCGAACAGCCCGCCGGTTAATGCTCTCCAGGTGCCTCCTCAAGGCCACCCTGCGGCGCGCAAGCTGGGCCGACATCTCTACCTCGTCCACAACGATGTTCAGGTCCTCGGAGAGGAGCAACCCGTACTCCTCCGGCACGAGCGCAAAACTCTCCAGCACACCCTCCTGAAGGGCGATGAGACGCTTCATCTGCGGGGCCGCGACCCTGTCCGTGCGTGCCACCCGCCTGAGCTCCGCCACGTTCTGCCGCACCCGTCGAGAAAGCTCCTTGCGCTCGTTCCCCTTACGATCAAAGGTCTTCAACGCTAGCTTGCTCGTAGCAAGGGACCCTACTCCGGCTAGAATAGCCAGAGGATAGTTTTCCGGCACGGACCAAATCCCAAGCCCGACGAATGTCCCGAAAGGCGCGAGCCGATACGCAAGCCGCGATAACCTGCCGGTACTCCTCCGGGTCACTTACGTACCGTCCCCTGTGCCACGCTCCGCCTTTCGTTCGCCCGTCCCTTCGGTTCCTCCTTCGAGGGAGCCGGCGGGCTTTATACCCATCTGGATCTCCATCATCTCCAGCTCCCGCTCGGCGTCGAGGCGCTTCAGGTCGACCTCGGCGGCGGCGATCTGACGCTCCGTATCGCTGCTGGTGCCTAGCTCGCCAACGGCCTGGGCCTCGAAGGAGGCTTGCTTTATGGCCTGGCGGGCTTTATCGAGGTCGCGGCTGGAGTCGGCGAGCGAGACGCTGGAGCGGGCCTGGTTCGCGGCGCGAAGGGCCTTGGCCCGCTGATGCTCCTCCATGAGCGACGCCCGCTCACGAACGACCTCGGTGTATCGGCGCTCCTGCTCGCGGAAGGCCTGCTCCATCTCCTCGGAGTTGCGCCGCGCCTCGACGAGGCGGCTTTCGAGCTCGACGAGCCGGACCTCGGCCTCCTGTTTCTGCTGGACGACCTCTATAGCGGCCTCCCGCTGCCCCCGGGCGGTAAGCTCGCGGGCCTGCCGATCCTTCACGGTCGCGATTTTTTCTTTCTCAGCGGCGTCGCTGGCGAGCATCTTCTCGTACGCCATCGTCCTGGCCGTCGCGACCTGGAGCCTCTTCAGGTTCTCCAGCTCGTCCTGCACAGCGTTCTCCAGGAGAATCTCGGGGTTCCTCCCCTCCACGCCCGAAAGAAACCTACCGAAGAAACCGCGAACCGCTCTCGTAAACCTTCCCATACCCTCCGTCTACCCCCAAAGGGTCGAAGAACAAGCCCGAACCTACGGAAGATTATAACATCGCCCCTTCCAAACCCCGGTACGAGCGAGGCCCCCCGGAGGTTTCGACGCGGTGGACTTGTCTTGAGGAACCGCCCTAACGCGCGGCCCCATAGGTGCCGGTGCCTTCGATCCTCGCGACGTTCCTGCCGGCAAGCACGATCGCGCCCGGGCTCTCGATCTCGAAGGCCGACTCCAGGGCTTTACCGGCGACGCTGAGCAAGTCCCTCGCGTTTCTCGCGTCACGCGGGTAGAGTGCCGCTCCCGCCCGCGTCTCGTCCGCCCCCAGAGAGTTCGCCGCGGCAAGGGCCCGCCTGGCAGCGCTCTCGACGGCCCCTTCGTTCGCCCCGCCGAGCACGATCCCAAAAACCGAACCCTCGCCGAGAAGAAAAGGCACCCCGATCCTGGTCCGGACACGATCCAGCAGCAGGTCCATGTCCTCAATCGCGTGCCCGGGGTCCACCAGAAGCACCCCGATCGGAGTCCCACGTCGGGCCTCGATCTCGGACGTCACCCTCCCCAGAAACATGGAACCGTCCTCGTCCAGGGCGTAACCGTCGTCGGGCTCGGACGACGCTCCCTTTCCCCCCGCCGCCGCGAGTGCGAAAACCCCCGTTAGCGCGAAGGCGGCGAGCCTGAAAAAGACGAGCGACGGTCCGTCGGAGCCCTCCACGGCGTTCAGAACGCTAGGCAGCATCGCCAAGGCATAGCTAACGAGCACGGCCACCAAAACCGGTAGGCTTATCCTCCAGGCCCCGTGCAACGCCGGAGCAAAGAGCAGCGGAAAGAAAAGCACGTAAAGCTCGCTGGAGACGCCGCCCGTAAAGAAAGCCGCCGCGGCCAGAAAGACGGCGTAGAGAAAGTAGGAAAAGATGCAAAAGCCCTCGCTGAACTGCTTCGTCGGAAGCAGAAGGAGGGCGACCGCCGCCGTTACGAGGATGGAGGCGATCAGGTACAGGGGTACGAAAGAGACGGCGGGTTCATAGGAGCCGCCGTGGACGAAGAGAAGCGAGATGCCGAGCAACAGAAGGTAGAGCAGAGAGAGGCCCTTGAGGACCCGGGCGCTCTTTGCTCCTCTTGCTCTGCCACTCACGATCGGAGCATCATACGCATCGAGTGAATCCCACGCCACTCAGGGCCCGCTGCAATCGGTGGTACGCAGCTCTCTGTAGAAGCACTATCGGTAGCGTCAAGAGGGGGTTCAAGAACCTCCGGAGAGGCGGGCCCGCTTGACCAAGCTCTCCACCGTGTCGCCCTGGGCGAAGGGAGCGCCCCCCACGGCGGCCTCGGGGATGGCGGCGCGTAGCCTCTCTTCGACCACGAGAGCGCCGTTCTTCTCGGTGTTGGGGAGGGCGACGAGGATCTCGTCGCCCTCGGTCTGGCAGACGAGGTCGGCGGTGCGCAGGACGTCGAGGGCCCGGCGAGTGGCCTCGGCGCTCCAACCGCCCCCGACGCGCAGGGCGAGTACGGAGATCGGCAGCACGAACTCGTAGGAAACCGAGATCTCCTCTCGCAAGGCTTCCTCGAAAACCTCGGGGGTCTGAAGCTCTTTTCTTACCTTTTTGCCCATAATCGGCTGAGTATACATACACCTTTCCGGGGTGTTGATGTGGACGTTTGGAGGCCGCGCCCGGACGCGTATAATCGCCCCGTGACCGAGAGCGCGGACATCAGGGGCAGGATCGAGGAGCTCAGGGAGCGCATCCGCCACCACAACCGCCGATACTACGTGGAGGACGCGCCGGAGATCTCCGACGCCGAGTACGACGCCCTGTACGGTGAGCTCGAGGACCTCGAAGGCGAACACCCCGAGCTTGTCACCACCGACTCCCCGACGCAAAGAGTAGGGGGCGAACCCCTCGAAGGGTTCGAGCAGGTCCGTCACGCCGTCCCCATGCTCTCCCTGGCGAACGCCCGCAAGCTAGACGACCTCTACGAGTGGGACGCCCGCGTCCGGCGCCTGCTGGGAGAGGATGAGGAGATAGAAAAGCTCCGTTACGTGACGGAGCTCAAGATAGATGGGCTCGCGGTATCTCTGCGCTACGAGGACGGCCGCTACACGCGCGGCGCCACGCGCGGCAACGGGACGGTCGGCGAGGATGTCACAACGAACCTGAGGACCGTACGCGCGATCCCCGAAAAGCTCTCAGACAACCCGCCCCCCGTTCTGGAGCCGCGCGGCGAGGTCTACATTCCCCTGGACCGGTTCGAGGAGTTCAACCAGAAACAGGAAGCCGGGGGGAAGAGGCCGTTCGCCAACCCGCGCAACCTTGCGGCGGGCTCCATACGCCAGCTCGACCCTAGGATGACCGCCGAGAGGCCTCTCACGATGTTCTGCTACGGCATAGGTGAGGGGGGCGATCCTTACGAGAGCCACTCGGCAGCCCTCGACGCCTTGAAGGGCTATGGGCTGCGCGCCAACCCCTACAAGCTCCACGACTCCATCGAGTCCGTCGCGGAAGAATGCGCGTACTGGACGGAGCATCGCGAGTCGGTCGGGTACCAGATCGACGGTGTCGTTGTGAAGGTCGACTCCCGCGAGCAGCAGCGCTCCCTGGGCTCGGTCGCCAAGGCCCCGCGCTGGGCCATCGCTTTCAAGTTCGAACCACTCGCCGCCCGGACGCGCCTCAAGAAGATCATCATCAACGTGGGGCGCACGGGCGCTTTGACGCCGCAGGCCATGCTTGAGCCGGTAAATGTTGGCGGTGTGACGATCTCGCGCGCCACCCTGCACAATGAGGACTACGTGAGAGAGAAGGGCATCCTCGTCGGCGACCTCGTCGTGGTCGAACGAGCGGGAGACGTGATCCCGCAGGTCGTCCGCGCCCTCGTAGAGGAGCGCACCGGCGACGAACATCCCTTTGAGATGCCGAAGGATTGCCCCGTCTGCGGCGAGCCGGTCAGCCGCCCCGAGGGCGAGGCAGTCACCCGCTGCGTGAATGCCCGCTGCCCCGCGCAGGCCCTGGAGCACGTCATCCACTGGGCTACCAAGGCGGCGATGGATATCGAGGGACTCGGCGAGAAGGTCGCCACGAAGCTTTTCGACCTTGGCCTCATAAGCGACGTCGCCGACCTGTACGACTTGAAGGCGGAAGAGATCGAACCGCTGGAAGGCTTCGCCGAGAAGAGCGCCCACAACCTCGTCCTCTCTATCGAACGGAGCAAGGAACAGCCCTTCTCCCGCGCCCTCTACGCGCTCGGCATCCGCCACGTCGGGAGCGTGACGGCAAGCCTCATAGCCCAACGCTTCGGCGGTGACGACCTTCTCGCCGGCGTAACCGTCGAAGCCCTGACGGAGACCAATGGCGTCGGAGAGGTAGTCGCTCGCGCGGTCGTCGACTACTTTGCCCTCGACGACAACCGGAACCTTGTCCGGCGCCTCAAGGAGGCGGGCCTGAACCTCGAGAAGGAGTCGTCTGGCTCCCAGGGAGGCCCGCTCGCCGGCAAGCGCGTCGTCATAACCGGCACCCTGAGCCGCCCCAGAAGCTACTTCGTCGAGAAGCTCGAAGGAGCCGGCGGCACCTTCACCTCCTCCGTAAGCAAGAATACCGACTACGTGCTCGCCGGAGAAGAAGCCGGCTCTAAGCTCGAAAAAGCCAATACTTTAAGCGTCCCCGTCCTCGACGAGGCCGCCTTCGAGGATCTCTTCTCCTAACCGCGCGGCATGAGCGCGAGGGCGCGCACGGGGCTCCCGGTGCCGCCGGTGAGTTTGAGCGGGGCCACGATGAATAGCGCGCCGGTCGGCGGTAGGTTGGCGAGTTGCGTGATACCGTACTTCCCCGCGCCGAGAAGGTAGTAATGGACCGGGAAGGGGGGGCTCGAAGCCCGCGGCTGCGCCCGCATCGATGCCTACTGTCTACCCCCGCTGTTTCGCTTTGGCCCGCTCTATGTAGGCCTCGGCCTGCTCCGCCGACTTGTAGCTTAGGGAGCCGCCGGTAAGCGAGTTGTTGATCTCGTAGTGCCCGCCGGCCTCCTTGTCCACGATCACGGGGTAATAGCGATCCCCGACCTGCTTGATGCCGTACTCGTTGCGCTTCTCTTTCGCTTCGCCCACGATCCTGCCTCCTCGCACCTTGAGAGCCTCGTCAGCTTCACGGGACGAATGCTACACCGAAGCCAATGCGTCATATGTGCCACGAGTCGGCTCGTCGCGGTCAGCACGGCGAGCCCTCCGATCAGCGGACATCGGAACAGGTTCGCGGCCCTATTTATCATCTGGCTGGTCGATCCGGTCCACGAGGGCACCGCTAAAGAGCGAGAAGAGCAGCCAGATGAGTTGCCGGGCGAAAGCGAGGCGGGCAACCAGGACGAGCTTCCAGAACAGGTTCGCGGCAAGGAGAGGGCCGGCAGCGAGGCTCCCATCGCCCAGGTCGGAGACCGTGCTGGCCGCCCGCAGCTTCCGGTACTTCGGGCCGGCGGTGCCAGGCCCCCTACTCTCGTATCGCCTCAAGCCCTAGGAAGACGGATCTTCCTCGCCCGTCAACACGGCCACCTCCCGGGGCGTCAGCTCCTCGCGGCTCGGGGCACCTAGGGTGACGCGGCGGACAAATCCTGCCCCTTCGAGACGGGGCTTGTAGGTAGCAAAGGTCAGCAGGTGATACCTGCCGGGACCACGGCCTCTGCGGGAGGGGCGGTGCTGAATCCAGAGGAGCGGTCGAGGCAGATCCGGGAGGATGCCGAAGCGGTCCCGGATCACCTCGGCCGCCAGTCGCTCCACCATCTCTTCCCCCCGACCTTCGGGCAGGTCGGTGCATAGGACCACGGGGGCATCTCCGGATGCGCCCCCGTAAATTCGAATGCGGCACCAGCCGACCCCGTAGCGGTAGCACTCGCCCTGATGGATGTAGTCGTAGACGGCACCCAATGTGGAAGGCCCTTCCGAAGCCCCGAGCGTACCTCCTACCCGCCCTGCGTCGAGCCGCCCCCCCCGGGGCGGTCCACGACCCTGTCGATGACGCCGTACTCGACCGCCGCCTGGGCGCTGAGCATGTAGTCGCGGTCGGTGTCGCGGTCGATCTTCTCGTACGGCTGCCCCGTCATCGTAGACAGGATCTCGTTGAGGCGCTGCTTGGTGTGCATGAGCTCCCGAGCGTGGATCTCCACGTCCGAGACCTGTCCCCCGAGCCCGCCGCCAACGCTCGGCTGGTGCAAGAGAATCCGCGTGTTCGGCAACGCGCTCCTCTTACCCTTCGCCCCCGCCGCGAGCAGGAAAGCCCCCATCGAGGCCGCCATACCGAGTGCAGTCGTTGCCACGTCGCAAGAAACGAACTGCATGGTGTCGTAGATCGCCATGCCCGCGTAGACGCTACCGCCCGGCGAGTTGATGTAGATGTTGATGTCCTGGTCCGGGTCCTCGGAATCCAGGTGCAAAAGCTGCGCCATAACGGCGTTCGCCACCTGATCGTTCACCGGGGTACCGAGGAAGATGATCCTATCCTTCAACAGCCGCGAGTAGATGTCCATCGTCTGCTCGCCACGCGGGCTCTGTTCTGTCACGTTAGGGATGAACATACGGGGGTCCTGCTGCACTACGAGCCTCCTTCTTCGCCGACCCGGATCAAGCTATACTCCAGGAGCGTAGCATTGCCAGAGTACTTGTGCAAGATTTTTGCAGTGTTTTAGGAGGAAAGCTTGGATCTTCCGCATTTGAGGGACCTGCGACGGCGGGCGATAATGAGTCAGGAGCAATTGGCGGAGAAGAGCGGGGTGGCGCGCGACACGATCTCCAAGCTCGAGACGGGCCGGCGCAAGGCTTACCCTACCACCATCCGCAAATTGGCTGCGGGCCTTAACACGGCGCCCCAGATGCTCGTAGGCGGCGTCCAGTATCTGGAGCTCGAGCAGGCCAAGAGGCCCGAGGAGGGAACGGAGAAGGAGCCGAGGGAGGGCAGGAAGGTCGGCTTCTGAGCCAGCCTAAAATTTGCACTTTTGGGGAACGGTATCCATCATTAGTAGGATGCGCGGACGGCGAATGCGTGCGAAAGTTCGGCAAGGATGAGGCGAATCGTAAACCGTCACTTGGATCCTCGCGAGAAGCCGGGCATGCTCAATTTACCCGCCTCTGAGATCAGGTGTGCGGAGGGAAGGCAGCTAGAGATGCGAAGAGGTCTCTTGTTAACGGCTGTCGCGGCGCTGGTAGCGTTTGCGACCTGTTCCCCC
>JADDPY010000242.1 GCA_016781635.1 Rubrobacter sp. | reverse complement strand
CGAGACGCGCTTCAGCGTGCGGCTGCCCGTAGAAAAAAGAACAAGACGGAGGATAGAAACTTGTATACCGAAACGCAGTTGTTCAAGGAAATTTGCTCGGAGAAGCGCCACGTCGACACGCACGTACTGGAGCAGGTCATAACGCTCGCCGTCGAGATCGCGCGTGAAGGACGCGAGGGGCGCAAGATCGGGACACTCTTCGTCGTCGGCGACTCCGAGGCGGTCTTACAGAGCTCGCGGCCCATGATCCTGGACCCGCTCCTGGGCCACCCCGACGAGAAAAAGCACATAGACGACCCGGACGTGCGCGAAACCCTCAAGGAGCTCGCCCAGCTCGACGGGGCCTTTGTCGTCTCGGACGAAGGGGTGGTCCTCTCCGCCGCTCGCTACCTGGACACCGTCTCCGACAACCTGAGCCTGCCCCTGGGGCTCGGGAGCCGCCACATGGCCGCCGCCTCCGTCAGCCATAGGACGGGCGCCGTCTCCGTCGCGGTCTCCGAGAGCTCGATGGTCAGGATGTTCGACGACGGGAAGTTGATCTCCGAGATCACGCCGGAGCTATGGATGTTCGACCGCTACAGATCCCAGCTTCGCAACCGCGCCGTCGCCCAGTCGGAGGAAGGGGTGACGATCGTGGGCCCCGCCGAATGAGCCCCGAGGACGTCCTCGGCTTCTGGTTCGGCAACGAGGGCGACGATGGGTACGGCGAGTTCCGCGAAGAATGGTTCCGCAAGGACGCCGCCTTCGACGAGGAGATCAGGGACCGTTTTCTGGGGCTCTATGAGGAGGCCGCTGCCGGTAAACACGACGGCTGGCGGGAGGACGCGCGGGGTGCTGTGGCGCTCGTGATCGTTCTGGACCAGTTCCCCCGCAACATGTTCCGGGACGACCCGAGGACGTACGAGGCGGACGGGAAGGCGCGCGAAGCCGCTCGCTACGCTGTGGAGAGAGCCCTCGACCGGGAGCTCCGGCCGCTGGAGCGATGGTTTCTGTACATGCCGTTCATGCACAGCGAGGAGATCGAGGACCAGCGCCTCGCCCTCGACCTCTTCAGGAACCTCGGCAAGGTCGGAGAGTCGGACCCGGTGCCTTACGCTGAGGGCCACGCGGAGATCGTCGAGCGATTCGGGCGGTTTCCGCACCGCAACGCCATCCTTGGCCGGGAAACGACGGTCGAGGAGGCGGAGTTCCTGCGGGGTCCGGGCTCGTCGTTCTGAGAGCGAAGACGGAGGAGGGTAAGCGTGGCCCAAACGGGTAAACCGCCCTGCGACGAGGGCGTCATCCACTCGGGCAAGGCCGCGCCGCCGTGCGCACCGGGCTCGGGGCCCTGGATCCTCGCCGCAACCATTATCGGCTCGGCGATGGCGTTTATCGACGCCACCGTGGTCAACGTGGCGCTGCCGCAGATACAGGACCGCCTCGACGCGACCGCCATCGACGCGCAGTGGATCGTCGAGGCCTACGCGCTCTTTCTGGCGGCGCTCATCCTGGTCGGCGGCTCGCTAGGGGATCATTACGGGCGGCGGCGGATCTACTCGATCGGCATCGCCCTGTTCGCCGTGGCCTCCGTGGCGTGCGGGCTCGCGCAGGACCCGACACAGCTCATAATAGCCAGGGCTATCCAGGGCGTCGGCGGCGCGCTCCTCGTGCCGGGCTCCCTCGCTATCATCAGCGCGTCCTTTGAGGGTGAGGCGCGGGGCAAGGCGATCGGAACGTGGTCGGGGTTCTCCGGGATCACGGCGGCCATCGGCCCGGTCCTCGGCGGCTACCTCGTCGAGAACGTCTCCTGGCGGGCGGCGTTCCTCATAAACGTGCCGCTCGCAGCACTAGTGCTCTTTCTCGTCGCCCGCCACCTCCCCGAGAGCCGCGACCCGGACGCGCGCAGGCTGGACTTCCCCGGCGCGGTGCTCGCCACCTTGGGCCTCGGTGGTATCGTCTACGGCCTGATCGAATCAACCAGCCGGGGCTTCGGAGATCTCCTGGTCCCCGGCGCCCTGGCCCTCGGGGTCGCCTCCCTCGTCGCGTTCGTCCTTGTCGAGAAAATTTCCCGCCAGCCCATGATGCCGCTCTACCTCTTCAAGAGCCGCAACTTCTCGGGGGCGAACCTGCTAACGCTGCTCTTGTACGCCGGGCTCGGAGGCTCGCTGTACTTTCTGCCGTTCAACCTGATCCAGGTACACGGCTACTCCGCGACCGCCGCCGGTGCCGCCTTTCTCCCGTTCATCTTCGTCACGTTCCTCCTGAGCCGCTGG
>JADDPY010000584.1 GCA_016781635.1 Rubrobacter sp. | reverse complement strand
CACGGTCCGGTAGAGGTCCTTCTCCTCCGTGATGACGCCGAGCGCCTCCGAGGCGATCTGGACGAGGCTCCCCTGCGCCGTCTTCTGCGCGGCGACCTCCCTGGCGTGGGCGGCGTCGAGCGCCAGCGCCGCGATCCCCGCCGCGGCTCTCAAGGCCTCCCTCTGCCCGTTGTCGAGCGCGTCGGGGTAGGCGCAGAACGTACCGATAAGGGTTTTGCCGCGGAGGATGGGGAACTCTGCCGCCGTCCCGCCCGTCATGCCGCTCGTCGCCAAGATCCGGCGGCCCTCTCCGAAGGACGCCGAAATCGAGATCGCCCTCAGCCCCAGCGTGTCCCGGAGCCCGTCGACCATCTTCCGGAGCGCCCCCTCGAGGTTCTCGGGCTCCGCGACGATTTCCTCCCCGACGCCGGCGAGCAACCCGAACACCCCGGGGACTACCCCTTCGCCGAACTTGGCTCGCGTGTCGTCGAACCTTCGCACGGTCTAATTATCGACCACAAACGGCGGGCGCTTTAACCGCCGTCAACGTTGGCCGGTCCGCTGCTCGTCGAAACGAGGTTGCGCCCCGGTGGGGTAAGCCCTCTACTACCCTATCGGCGGCGCGGCGGGAGCAGGAGGCTCCTCTGACGTTACCTCACCGGGGTCGACGGCCGCGGTACCGAGGGAGGTTCCCTGACTCTCTATAAAGCGGCGTTCGGAGGTGTAGGCCTCGACCATCATCGCGAGCTCGAGCTTGTCGCGCTCGGCGGGGAGGGTGCCTGCCTCTTCTTGCTCGGCGACCTCGGTGCCCTTTACGCCCAACTGGGCCTCGAGCTCCCCGATCCTGCGACGCATCTTCAAGCGTCCCCCGGGGGTCAGGCGCATGTAGACCCCTTGCTCGGAGCCTTCGGGGCCCTTCATCGGGTAGACCCAGGCGCTCCTCAGCCAGGATTGTAGGATCTCCGTTTTCAGCTCGTCTTTGTTTCTAAGCTCCATGAATTCTCGCTCCCTCGCTGCCCTGACGCCCTAATGTACTACCCAGGCCCGCGAAACTTCAACGAGCCCGCGCGCGTATAAGCCCATATGGACGGTGCTGCACGAACCTCTTCCCCCGTGGCGGCCTGGGACAGAATCTCCCGGGACCTCGACGGCTCCTTCCGCGTCCGCGCCCGCGGCCTCCTTGGCTCGCGGTTCTCCCTGTCTGACGATGGGGGCAGAGAATGGGGCCAACTCAGGATGCTGGGCTCGTACGCCGCCGAGGTTCACGCCGGAGGGACCGTGTCGGAGATCGAGCGAACCGGCGAGTTCGGGGCGCGCTACCGGATGAGGACCGGCGGCGCGTCGCTGCTCATCGCCGGGCCCGAGAGGCCGAAGGAGAAACTCAGGATCTTCTGCGGCGGTAAGGCTTACGAGGCCGAGACGAGCGTCCTCCGCAACACATCGGTCGCCCGACGCCTCACCGGAGGCCCGGAGAAAGACGGTCCCTCCGCAGAAGGGGTGCGGCTCGAAGGCGGCATCGCGGGTCGAAGCTACCGGGGGACGTTCCCCGCAGGAGATGGTAGTGCCCTGGCGGTCGCGATCTTTTTGCTCTACCGCAGCGTAGCCATCCGGCGGACGGCCTTCTGAGGTTCGGAGGGGAGTCCTTGCCGGGGAACACAAGCGCGGATAGTGTCGTGGATAACGAGCGAAGGAGTGGCTTATGCAGCAGGACTCATCAAACCACGGCAACGAAGGCGAGTCCCGGCTCCGCCGCATCAAGGTGGGGAGCGAGGGCAAAAACGGCGAGGCTGACGACTCCACGAGGGATGCCGGCGGCGGTATGGGCTACGACGCTTTCGGGACGAGCAGCGACGGACCGGTAGTCGGCGGCGCTTCCAGCATGAGCGCCAGGGACGAGCAGACGTGGTCCATGCTCGCGCACCTGAGCATACTGTTGAGCCTCATCACGGGCATCGGTGGCTTCGTCGCTGCCCTTATCATCTGGTTTGTCTACAAGGATCGCTCGGACAGGGTCGCATTCCACGCACTGCAGTCGTTCTGGTATCAGGTGGCGTGGGCTGTCATCCTCACCATCGGTTGGTCGTTGACAGGTATCCTCAGCCTGGTTTTCATCGGCCTGCTCCTGATCCCGGTGATGCTCCTCGCGACCCTGGTCCCGATCGTGCATCAGTGCTACGCGGCCTACCAGGTAAACAACGGCATGGACTACCGCTACCCGATCGTCGCCGACATGGTCGACAAGAACCACAGGTTCGGCTAGGAGATACCAGGAGAAAGGCGAATCGCGGGACGCCCTAAGGGGTCGGGTCGGGGAGGACGACCTCCGGGATCTGCTCCTGGTCCCTGGGCGTGGCGTAGATGGTGACGACCGTGCCCGCCGGTACGAGGGTGCCCACGGCGGGGTCGGTGCCCCAGACCACGCCGGCCGGGGCGTAGCTTTCGCGGTACTCGCGGACAACGCGGGACTCGAGGCCCTGGCTGCGCAGCAGGTCCCTGGCATAGTAGTCGAATAACCCATCCACGCTGGGCACCGGCACGCTCACCTGCGACTGCTGCGTGGTCGTGGCCTCGGGTACCGTGGAGCCACCGGCGATGGCGGCGACCTCGCCGTTCCCTGTAGCGGGTTCTGCGGGGGGCTCAGGGGCCTCCAGGGCTGACGGTTGTTCGACCGGCTCGGCCGGTCCCGCGGCCTCGTCGGCCTGTCCTCCCGGCGTAAGGGAGGACAGGTTCACGTAGCCCATAGAAGACGCCGTACCAGCGCCGAGGAGGAGCAGTAGGGCCAGGGCTCCCGAGGCGAGGAGCGCCCTTCCGCGGCCCCGGCGAAGCCCTCCGAGGCGAACCCGGCGCGGACTCCGGTCCGCCCGAGAGCCGCTCTCGCGGAGGTTGCGCTGGAGGTCTTCGAGCATCGCGGAGGCGGAGGGGTAGCGGTTGCCGGGGTCCTTGGAGAGGGCCTTGAGGATGACCGCTTCGAGGTGGGGCGGGATCGCGATCTTCAGGTCGCGCGGAGGCGTGGGGTCGTCGTGCATCTGCTGGCGCGCCACGCTTCTCGCGTCCCCGGAGAAAGGAGGCCTGCCGGTGAGGCAGTGGTAGAGGAGGATGCCGACGGAGTAGATGTCGCTGCGGGGGGTCGTCTCGTCGCCCCGCAGCTGCTCGGGGGACATGTAACGGGCGCTGCCGATGATCTCGCCCGGATTCCCGGCGGATTCTTCTTCCTCCACGATACGCGCGATACCGAAGTCCGCAACCTTTACCTTACCCTCCTCGGTCAGGAGGATGTTCGAGGGCTTTATGTCGCGGTGGATGACCCCCCGCCGGTGCGCGTAGGCCAGGGCGCGGAGAAGCTGGGTCGTGATCTCGCGCACGGAGTGCAAATCGAGACGGCCACCGGGGGCGCGCCTGAGCATCCCCCCGACGTCCCCGCCACCGACGTACTCCGCCACGATAAACGGCACCTCGCCGTCCCCGGAGATGTCGTAGACCTTCACGATGTTCTCGTGGTCGAGAGAGGCCATGGCGCGCGCCTCCTGCTTGAAGCGCGCCCGGAAAGAGTCCTCTTCGGCGTAACGTTCGTGCAGCGTCTTCAAGGCGACGCGTCGACCGAGGACCGCGTCTTCCGCCTTGTAAACGACTGCCATACCACCCGTACCTAGGGTGCTGAGGATCCTGTAGCGTCCCCCTAGGACGGTTCCAACCTGGGCGTCCAGCGCCTCATCACCTCCGACGATTTTGTCCCCGAAAAACAATTATATATCCCTCGTTACCAGCCAAACACGCCCATGAGGCGCCGACCGTGTTGGTCCTCAACATGGTGCAGGTTAGCAAAAAGAGCCGCAACATTTGGTATCTGTCGGTGGCTCGACTGGGAGGACGAGGGGATGCTGACATCCGGCATAATGGTCCCGTCCGGGTCGGGAGGGGTAGGAGGGAAGATTTGAGGTTCGATCGGTATCTGGGTTACGAGGAGTTGGCGGGGACGATGAGGGGCTTCGCGGAGGAGCATCCGGGGCTCTGCGAGGTAGTTTCTATTGGGCAGAGCCGGGAGGGACGCGAGATCCTGCTGGCGGAGATAACAAACCGCGAGACCGGACCCGCCTCCGAAAAGCCCGCCTTCTGGGTCGACGGCAACACCCACGCCGGAGAAGTCACCGGCTCCATGGCGGCGCTGTACCTGATCCAGACCCTCCTACAGCGCCACGGCGAAGACGACCTCGTAACCCGCCTCCTGGACGAGGGCACGTTCTACGTCCTCCCCCGCCTCTCCCCCGACGGCGCCGAACGCTACCTCACGACCCCGCACACCCTGCGCGCGAGCACCCGCCCCTGGCCCGAGCCCGAGCCCGAAGATGGCCTCCACCCCGAAGACCTCGACGATGACGGACACATCGTCCAGATGCGCATCGAGGATCGGGACGGCGAGTGGCGCGTCTCCGGTAAAGACCCCAGGCTCGTGGTCCCGCGCCGCCCCGACGAGTCGGAGCCCGGGGCCACTTACTACCGCGTATACAGGGAAGGTCTCTTCAAGGACTACGACGGGTTCGAGCGCAAGATAGCGCGTCCCCTGTACGGCCTCGACATGAATCGCCAGTATCCCTACGGCTGGCGCGAGGATCACGAACAGCGGGGCGCCGGCCCCTACCCGCTCTCCGAACCGGAATCGAGGGCGCAGGTAGAAGCCCTGCTCGCGCGCAAGAACGTCTTCTCGCTGCACACCTACCATACGTTCTGCGGCGCCATCCTCCGCCCCTTCTCGGACAAGGAAGACGGGAAGATGCCCGAGCATGACCTCGCCGTCTTCAAATCTTTAGGCGGACGGGGCACGGAGCTCACCGGCTACCCGAACATCTCCGTCTACCACGACTTTCGCTACGCCCCGAACGAGGTTATAACCGGCGCCTTCGACGATTGGGCATACTCCGCCTACGGCGTCTTTGCCTACACGGTCGAGTTCTGGTCGCTGGCAAGGGCCGCGGGCGTGGAGGTCGAGGACTTTATCGCGTTCTTTCGAGACCCGCCGGAGGAGGCCTCCCTCACGATGCTCCGGTGGAACGACGAGGTTCTCGGGGGTGAGGGATTTGTCCCTTGGAAGCCTTTCGAGCACCCGCAGCTCGGGCCGGTCGAGATCGGGGGCTGGAAGACCAAGTTCACCTTCCAGAACCCGCCGCCGGAGCTTCTGGAGGCCGAGTGCGAGAAGCTGACCCGCTTCGCCCTCGCCCACGCATCCTGCGCCCCACGCCTCGAAGGGGAGATAGAGATCGAAGCTCTCGCGGACGGTCTGCGCAGGGTAGAAGTACGGGTCAGGAACACGGGCTACCTGCCGACGAACGTGTCGAAGATGGCGCAGGAGAAGGGCGTCGCGAAGCCCGTGAGGGCGGAGATCACGCTCCCCGAAGGGGCGAGCCTCGTCTCCGGCGAGCCCGAGGTAGACCTCGGACACCTCGCGGGACGCTCGGCGCTTGCGGGGAACTCGTGGAAGAGCCCGGCTTTCTTCGCGGGCCTGCCTTCGGATTATGCCGCCCGCGCCCTCTGGGTGTTGCGCGGCGACGGTTCGGTGCGGGTCGAGGTAAGGAGCGAAAAGGCCGGGATCGTCCGGCTGGAGGGGTAGGCTCTGCCCCTCCTGACCCTATGCTAAGCGTGCTTCTCCGCGGCACGGTCGAGCCTGACGATGAGGAGGGTGGAGAGGAGTAGAGCGGCGCAGAGGTAAAAGGCGCTCGAGAAGCCGCCCACTTCTATAACGAAGCCGAAGAGGAAGGCGCCGAGGCCGGTCCCGGCGTCGAAGGCGGCATTCCACAAGGTGCTGCCGAGCCCGTACTCGTCTTTCGAGACGCGAGCCATGACCATAACGAGCGTCGCGCTCTGGAGCATCCCGAAGCCGATCCCGAAGAGTGCAGCACCTGCCAGGAGGGCAGGCCCGCCCTGGGCCAGGGTCGCCACGCCGAGCGCGGCGAGGACGAGGCCGGGAGCGAGCAGGCCGCGCGGATCGTTACGGTCGCCGAAACGGCCGGCCCACAGGCGCCCGGCCGTCGTGGCGAGACCGAGCGCGAGAATGGCGGTGGCGGCCGAGAAGACGCCGACCCCGGGGGCCGCGAGCGGCAGAAAGGTCAAGAGCACCCCACCGACCATGGTGCAGACGGCGAAGAGGAAGACCAGCCGCAACAACGGGCCGCGCGAGATGCCTTCCAGAAACCCGGCTCCGCTCGCGCGCCCTCCACCCCGGGTAGCTCGTGGGCCTAGAAAGGAGACGAAGCCGAGCAGGGGGGCCATGCCCCCGAGTAGAAAGACAGACCAGTAGCCATAACCGTCCACGAGCCAGAGCCCCAACGGATTACAGAAGATGGCCGGGAGCGTTATGGAGACGCCGAAGAGACCCAGGGCCTCTCCCCTGCGCTCCGCCGGCGCGAGCTCGACGACAAGCGCGGCGAAGACGACGGTGACGATGCCGAAGCCCACACCCCGCGCTAGCGTGACCGCGAGGACGGAGAGCAGGCCGGTGGTGAAGGCGTATAGAAAGGCCGGTAGCCCCAGGAAGAGCAGGCCAGAGGCGAGTACCGGCCGGTAGCCGAAGCGGGCGAGGGCGCGGGGCATCTGGGTCTGGGCGAGCACCGTCGAGAACATGAACGCCGCCGTCGCGAACCCCGCCCCCGCGCTACCGCCGCCAACCTCGTTCGCGTAGAGCGGCACGACGGAGAGCAGAAAATAGAACCCGGCGAGGCTGACGAAAGTGGAGGAGATCAGGGCCAGCATCGGCCGGGTCAGCAGCGTTCCCCTTTCGTCCCCCAAGTCCCCCCCCGCGTTGGCGCACCCCGGAGCATGGCCCCGGGGTAGCGATATTGTCCGCCGTCCGATAGGTCTCTAAGCGTACCGCCTCTTCTTGCGGCGGTTCCGAGCGCTCTCGAGGAGGGAGTAGCCCACCGGCACTACCAGCAGCGTGAGGAAGGTCGAGGTTGCGAGGCCGCCTATTACGGTGATGGCGAGGCTCGCGGAGATCAGGCCGCTCCCGCCTCCCGCGAGGCCCAGCGCCAGGGGCAAGAGGGCGAAGATGGTGGCGAGGGCGGTCATGAGGATGGGCCTCAGGCGCGCCCGTCCGGCTTCGACGACGGCCTCGTCGGCGTCCTCGTGGCGCCCGCGGGCTTTTATGGCGAAGTCGACAAGCAGAATGGCGTTGGAGACGACGATGCCGATGAGCAAGAGGATGCCGAGGAGGCTCGGGAGGCTCAGGGCGGTGTTCGTCAGGAGCAGGGCCCCGAAGGCGCCGGCGGTGGTCAGGGGGACGGCCAGCAGGATCACGAGCGGCACCAGGATGGAACCGAAGAAGACCACGAGCAGGATGAACACGAGCACGAGCGCCACGATGATCGAGTAGAAGAGGTTCGTGAAGCTTTCTTGTATGTCCTCGTTCTCGCCGCCGACGCTGACTTCGACGTCCCCCGGTAGGTTGAGGTTGGCGAGAGCCATCTGGGCCTCGGTGGAGACCTTCTGGGTGTCCTGGGAGACGATGCGGGCGTTGACGGTGACGGCGGGTTCCCCGTCCACCCGGCTCTTCGCCGCCGGCGCCTCGACCTGCGTCACCTCGGCGATGTCGCCGACCGTCAGGCCGGGGGCGAGGGAGAGGGCGCGCACCTCTTCCACGGAGTCGAGCGCCTCCGGGGGGAGGCTGACGGAGACCGGGGTGTCGCCGACGAGGGATTCCCCGCCGGGGGCACCAGGAGCGCCGCCATCGGGGGCGCCCGAGCTGCCGCCAAGAAGGGTGGCGAGAGCGCCCGAGACCGTCTGGGGTGAGAGGCCGAGCCGGGCAGAGCGCTCGGGGTCGACCTCGGCGACGATCTCGGGGGTGCCGCCGGAGACGTCGCTACGGACGTTGATGACGGAGTTTATGCTGGAAATCTCGTCGGAGACGATGCCCGCGGCCTCCTCACGCTCCTCCTCCGTGCCGCCGGTGATGATCGCCCGGAGCCCGCCCTGGGGTGGTCCGTTCTGAAGAATCTCGGCCTGGAAGGCCTCCTCACCGAAGATCTCGCGTCCCTCGCCGCTGATATGCTCGATCGCCCTCTGCGGGTCGGCCTCCTCCTCGATGTTGATGAACGCCTGGGCCTGGTTGGCCGAGCGTATGGGGGAGTTGGGGTCGAAGTTGTTCTCGCCGCTGACGGAGATCTGGTAGTTGCGTACATCGGGATCGTCCTGCAGGAACTCCTCGAAGGGACGGACCGCCTCGTCGGTCTGCCGGAGACCGGTGCCGGGCGGCAGCTCGATCCTGGCCTGCGCGATCCTCTCCTCCCCCGCCGGGAAGAAGCTGACCGGGAGAAACGGGATCGTAGCCAGGCCCCCGAGAAATACCACCAGAGCGAGCACCATTACCACGAGCCGATGCCCGAGGCTCCAGCGCAGCATGGGCGTGTACAGCCGCACGAGAAACCCGTCCTCCTCGCCCCCCGAAGGCCGATCCGACGACCTCCTGCGGGAAGCGCGCACGGCGAGCAGAACTATACCGAGGAGGACAAGCGCGCCGAGGACCGCGAGCGCGGCGATCACGACCGGCGAACCGAAGCCCAGACCCGTCGCGGCGTCGAGCAGGCCCGCGGGAACGCCCGGAACGCCGTCCAGAAGACCGGCCCGGGCCGCTACCAAGAACGCGACCGCCGACGCGAGCAATAGTACGACGCCGCCGATGAGCACGCGCAGCAGCCCGCCTCCCCTCTCGGACCTGCGCGCCCGGCGGCTGCCCGGTCGAGCATCGGGGGCGTCCTCGTTGGAGAATCCGCAGGACGACGGGGCGGAGTACTCGCGGGACGCTTCGCGCTTGATGAACACGCTGACGAGCACGGGGATGATGGTGACGGAGACGATCAGGGAGGCGAGGAGGGCGAGGGCGACGGTGAGGGAGAGCGGGACGAAGAACTTGGAGATGATCCCGCCGACTATCGCCAGCGGCAGAAAAACCGCCGCGGTACATAGCGTGGACGAGGTGATGGCGCTCGCCACCTCGGTGGTCCCCCTGAGCGCCGCCTCCTCCGGGTCGTAGCCCTTCTGCACGTAGCGGTAGGAGTTCTCGAGCACCACGATCGCATCGTCGACTACGCGCCCGACGGCGATGGTAAGGCCGGCGAGGGTGAGGATGTTCAGCGTCAGGTCGTAGCCCCAGGAGAACAGGAGCGCCGCCAGCACCGAGGTCGGCATGGAGACCGCCGTAACCAGCGTAGCCCGCAAGGAGCGCAGGAAAAAGAAGATCACGAGTATAGCGAGCAAGGCGCCGATGACGCCCTCCTCGATGAGGCTGTTGATGGACTCCTTGACGTCCTCGGCGGAGTTGAAGACGACCTGGATCTGCTCCTCCCCGAGCTCCTCGCGCGCCCCCCGAGCGCCTCCTCCACCCCGGCCGCGACGTCCACGGTGTTGGCGTCCGGGGCCTTGGTTATGTTCAACCCGAGGCTCGACTCGCCGTTGGTGCGCGCGATGCCGGAGAGGTTCGCGTCCGCGACCTGCATCTCCGCTATCTCGCCGAGGGTCACCGGCTCGGGCGGGGCGGCGGCGTACTGGGAAGCTCCGGCGGTGGTGCCGGGCGGTGCGGCCCCCGGGGGAGCGGTCCCCGGAGGACCTCCGGGGACCGCTCCCGCCGCGGACGCGGCGCTGATAGGCAGGTTCCGGAGTGCTTCGACGTCACCGACCTCGCTGGCGACGCG
>JADDPY010000058.1 GCA_016781635.1 Rubrobacter sp. | reverse complement strand
GGCGATCGGGAGGGGCGGGGAGTGGCGAGGTCGAGGGTGGAGTTGTTCGAGGCGATCCGGCGTGATCATCGGCGGGATGAGCTGTCGATTCGGGCGCTGGCCGACAAGCACGGGGTGCACCGCAGGACGGTCCGGCAGGCATTGGAGAACGCGATGCCGCCGGAGCGGAAGACCCCGGCGCGGGCGGCCCCGAAGCTGGATCCGGCGAAGGCCCTGATCGACGCGATGTTGACCGAGGATCTGGGCGCACCGCGCAAGCAGCGGCACACCGCTCGCCGGGTCCTGGCCCGGCTGGTCGAGGAGCACCAGCTGGCGGACCTGACCTACTCGGCCGTTCGGGACTACGTCGCGAAACGCCGCCCACAGATCTGGGCCGCTGCTGGCAAGGCGGCCGAGGAGGCGTTCGTGCCGCAGGTCCACGAACCCGGCGCGGAGGCCGAGGTCGACTTCGCGGACCTTTGGATCGAGCTGGCCGGAGTCCGCACGAAGTGCTTCTTGTTCACGCTGCGCCTGTCGTTCTCGGGCAAGGCGGTGCACCGGGCCTACTCCACCCAGGGGCAGGAGGCGTTCCTGGAAGGCCATCAGCAGGCCTTCGAGGTGTTCGGGGGGGTCCCGGTGTTCCACATCCGCTACGACAACCTCAAGAGCGCGGTGTCGCGTGTGCTGTTCGGTCGGAACCGCACCGAGTCGGCCCGCTGGGTCACCTTCCGCTCGCACTACGGCTTCGACGCCTTCTACTGCCACCCCGGCGTCGAGGGCGCCCACGAGAAGGGCGGGGTCGAGGGTGAGGGCGGCCGGTTCCGCCGCAACCACCTGGTCCCGGTCCCGAAGGTCGACACGATGGCCGAGCTCAACGAGCGGCTGAAGGCCTACGACCTGGTCGATGACCACCGGCGCATCGGCAACCGGACCCTGAGCGTCGCCGAGCACTTCACCTTCGAGCAGGGTCTGCTGCAGCCACTGCCAACGGAGATGTTCGAGACCGGCCTGCTGCTCACACCACGGGTCGACCGGTATGCGCGGGTGATCGTGCGGCAGTGCCACTACTCCGTCCCCGCCCACCTGATCGGGCATCGGGTCCGGGCCGTGCTGCGCGCCTCGGAGCTGGTCGTGTTCGACGGCCGCACGCAGGTCGCTCGGCACGAACGGGCGACCGTGCGGGGCAGTCAGAGCCTGGTCCTGGACCACTACCTCGAGGTGTTGGTCCGTAAGCCCGGTGCGCTTCCTGGGGCGACCGCGCTGGTCCAAGCCCGAGCTGCTGGGACGTTCAGCGCCGTCCACGAGGCGTTCTGGGCCGCGGCCCGCAAGGCCCACGGCGACAGCGGTGGCACCAAAGCGCTGGTGGAGGTCCTGCTGCTGCACCGCCACCACGACCACGCTGCCGTCGTCGCCGGCATCACCGCCGCCCTACTGGTCGGGGCGGTCAGCCCCGACGTAGTCGCCGTCGAGACCCGCAAACACCACCAGCAGCTGGCCAACCCCACCGCCGATGCCGCTGGCGAGGACCAGGTCGTGGTGAGCCTGGACCAGCGGCGGCTCGCTGAGCTCACCGACCAACTCCCCACCGACTCCCGGCCCATGCCGACGGTCGCCGCTTACGACAGCCTGCTCACCGGAACGAGGGACGCATGACCACCAGCACGCCCACCCCCACCACGACCCGGCCGTCGGCCGGTGCCCGCCAGCCCAGCGACCAGGCCATCGACGCCGCCATCGACAGCGCCGCCCGCCTGTTGCGGCTCCCAACCTTCCGCGACCGCTACGCCGAGATCGCCGACGCCGCCAGCCGCGAGCAGCTGTCCTACCGAGCATTCCTGTCCGAGCTGCTGCTCGCCGAGTGCGACGACCGCGAGGAACGACGGGCCGCCCGCCGGGTCCACGAAGCCGGCTTCCCCCGCCCCAAGACCCTCGCCGACTTCGACTTCGCCGCGAACACCGCGATCAACCCCGCGACCATCAACACCCTCGCCGGCTGCGGGTGGGTCAGCAAAGGCCAGTCCCTGTGCTTGATCGGCGACAGCGGCACCGGCAAGAGCCACCTGCTCATCGGACTCGGGACCGCCGCCGCCCAAGCCGGCCACAAGGTCCGCTACGTGCTGGCCGCGAAACTCGTCAACGAGCTCGTCGAAGCCGCCGACGAACGCCAGCTGTCCCGGACCATCGCCCGCTACGGCCGGGTCGAGCTGCTTTGCCTCGACGAACTCGGCTACATGGAACTCGACAAACGCGGCGCCGAGCTGCTGTTCCAAGTCCTCACCGAACGAGAAGAGAAGACCGCCGTCGCGATCGCCAGCAACGACAGCTTCAGCGGCTGGACCAACACCTTCACAGACCCCCGGCTCTGCGCCGCCATCGTCGACCGCCTCACCTTCAGCGGCAACATCATCGAGACCGGCACCAGCAGCTACCGCCTCGCCCAC
>JADDPY010000222.1 GCA_016781635.1 Rubrobacter sp. | reverse complement strand
GGTGTTACCGACCTGTTACCCGCGGGATTATATACTTGACGCACGGTAGAGCGCCCCGTATACTTCACTTATGGGGCGACTTTTCCTTATTCTTATCGGCTTTACGGGCGGTTTCCTTGAGTTTGTCGCGGGCTTCTTTCCCGAACAGGTGCTCAAGGGCTTCGTCGTCGGTAAGCTCGATGGGACGCTTTTCTTCGGCGGGTCGCTTCTTCTTCCCTCTGGGCATCTAGGAGACCCCCCGTGCTGAAAGAGCAAGAGATAAACCTTGTCGAGTTGATCGAACGCTTCCACGACGAGGATAGGTGTCGCAAGTACCTTGAGGGCTTGCGCTGGTCGGACGGGATGAGGTGCCCCCGTTGCGGCGGCGAGACCATCTCGCGGATAAAGAAGCGGCGTCAACTCGATTGCGATTCATGCCGCTACCGCTTCTCCGTCACCGCTGGCACCATCTTTCACGACAGCCATCTCCCTCTGTGGAAGTGGTTTCTTGCCGTCTATCTTATCGTAGAGAGCAAGAAGGGCATCTCCGCCAACCAGCTCAAGCGCACCATCGGCGTCTCCTACAAGACGGCTTGGTATCTCTGCCACCGCATCCGCGCCGCCCTTAACGAGGTGGACGCGCAACTCTTGAGGGGCATCGTGGAAGCCGACGAGACCTTCGTGGGCGGCGAGGTGCACGGCAAGGGACGCGGCTACTGGGGAAACAAGACCGTCGTGGTGGGGGCGTTTCAGCGCGACGGAGCCATTCGCCTTCAGGTGGTCAGGGGTAGGGACCGCGAGTCCTTGCACGGCTTCGTCCGCGAGAACGTAGCGGGGGACGCGCAAGCCATCTACACGGACGACTGGAAAGCCTACGAGGGCATAGCCGACCGCGACACCAAGCACGAAACGGTCAACCACTCGGAGAAGGAATACGTCAGGGGCGACGTGCACACCAACTCTATGGAAAACGTATGGTCGCTGCTCAAGCGCTCCATTGTCGGCTCCTACCATCAGGTGAGCGCCAAGCACCTCGACGCCTACCTGGACGAGCTTGAGTTCCGGTTCAACAACCGCGAGAACCCCTACATGTTCCGCGATGCGATGCTCAAGATGCTGGTCGCCGAAACGCTGCCCTACAAAAAGCTGATTGAGGACTGAATATTACCGTCCTCGGTCTCTAAAGAAGAAGCTTCGGCGACCCTTCTTGCTTCCCGATTCACCCTCTTCCTGACCGACCTGTCCCTCGTCGCGATAGGCGCGGTTGCCGCGAGCTTTTAGGTTGTTGGTGCGGATAACCTCTACGGGAACGTCGATGTTCCGAAACTCACTGTCGTTTATGGTTACATCGTCGCAATCTTCCAGACGGATACCCACGCTAGGACGACACTTCGGAGGGAGATCCTTAGCCACATGCACCCCTCTAAACATTGCAGGAATTATGGTTACTGCCTTCATTTTACCCTGAGCCCGCTACTGTTGATGTTCGCCGTCCTTTTTGTTGTCGTCCTCGCCCTCACGGTCTGCGGCGTAGTCCGGGCCACCCCTCCTAAAACTTCTGTTGCCTTTGGCGGATAAGTCCGAGGCGTCTTCAGCGTCCAGGAATTCATCGTGGCTTACAGACAAGTTGTCTTCGAGGTCGAAACCCGAGCCACCCCGTATGCGGAACATGGGGCTAGAAGGATCTTCGGCTTCCGGCTGAACGGGGCGAGCCGAAACATCTTCTTCTCGGATTGCAGACGTCGTTTGGTGGCGACTGCGCCAGGCAGCGGGAAGCACCACTTGGATAAGGTGAAGAGCCCCGAAGGCCACGATGATGGCTATCAATACTTGCCACCACGGAGCCTCGCGCACGAAGTGGAACAACCACCCGCTCACCGTAGCACCCGCCGTCGGCAGCGCCCAATTTCGTATGTTCTGAGTAAGGATTGAATGTCGCTGGGTAGAGTGAGCGCTCCGACGACATCCAGAACTGTTCGCAGAATTCGCAAGAGAGTTGTGCGCACCCCACCATCTTACCACCGTGCGTCAAAGGGATAGTCCCGGAATCTTCAAGTACGCCAGGCCCTTGGAAAGGGCCGAGATTCCTCGGTTCCCGATTCGAGTAAACGTGTCTGCGGACATCGAGGACCTCCGCGAAGGCTGAAAAAAGCTTCCCAGGCTAACTTCTCTCGTCGCAACGCCCCACCACCGACGTCGAGTAACCTGAAGACTCCGTAACGGAGGTAACACAGAAGGGCCAAGTCTCGGCTCGACCCGCGTGCGGCGAAGTGATGCGGCTCTCAGTGTCCCAGGAGTTGCTTCATCACCGAGGCGAGGCAGCGAGAGGGGCCGGCTCGAAGCGAGCCGACCCCTCAAGCTCAGGGTGCTTTGTTAAGTCTTGCCTGCTACCTGCTGCTGCTGCTGCTGCTGCTGCTGCGCAGGCGAAGGGCCAGGAGCCCCC
>JADDPY010000335.1 GCA_016781635.1 Rubrobacter sp. | reverse complement strand
TCATGCTCACCAACCGAGACCGAAAGGCCCAGAATTGTCCGCTTCCCGTTAGCCAGCACGCCCATGGCGATCAGCACCGCCGCGTCGCGGACCTGTCCATCCAGACGCACCTTCTCGTAGCGCGCATCCAGGTACACGTAGGGCGTTTGGCCCAGCGGGCGTGTCCGCCAACGTTCCAGCACCTCATCTAACTGAGCAGCGGCCCGGCTCACCTGCATCGACGAGAGCTCAACGCCGCAGAGCTGTTCCGTGATCGCCGCGACTTTACGCGTGGAGACCCCCTGCACGTACATCTCGGCGAGTGCCAACGTGAGTGCCCGCTCGCTGCGCAAGCCCTTCTCCAGCGCTGACGGATAGAAGGTCCCATCGCGCACCTGGGGCACGTCGAAGGTGACCGGCCCAACGCGGGTGGTCAGCGTCTTGGATTTGAAGCCGTTGGCATAGCCCCGGCGTTCGGCCGTACGCTGATAGGGGGCGGCCTTGAGATAGTGCTGGCGTTCGCTCTGCATGGCAGCGTTGATGATGATACGGATCAGTTCCGGCAGCGCATCGAGCCCCTGGTCCGCGAGCACCTCGACCAGGTTGTCGGATAGCGTACAATCAGATGGACGGGTCATCGGGTGTTCCTTTCTTGGTCGTCTAGGCAACGCCAAGGATACACCCGAACCTGTCCTTCTCGGTCAGGCACGCTCCCCAAATTTACAGAACCAACGATACACTAACCGGATAACGTGTTGGTAAAAAAACAGACTTGCAGCCCCGCATCGAAAGTATCCGTTCTTGCTGGGGCTGGCAACGGATGCCTATATAGTAGGCGTCGGAGAGAGGAATCCGAGGTCCGTGGACGGCACACCACCCTTTTGGTCGAAAAACAAGAGGCGCGCCAGGCATTGTTACATCAACCGTTGGCACAATCTTGTCCGTCACTAATCGGACGAAAACACGAGGTAGTGAAGTTAATTGTAGGTTCGGGGCAATGAATCAGGCGAGATTATGCATGACACATACATTGCCTGTTGTCCGACGATCTCAAGGCCAACTGAGCAGGTGACAGCCAAGTGCGGCATTTTATTGTGCCCGAGCTGCTTGTAATGATACTTAGCCTGGGCAAGGGAACTCGTTGAAGTCGAGGGAGTTCTACCTGCTGATTCTTTGACCGGAGGTCATTTCTATGCAAGTGGAATCACGTGAGTATAAGGTTATCGTTGATACCACGACGTTCGCTGATCTCAGCACTGGGTTGTCCAACATTTTGGATGATGTCAAAGACGTCGCGAATTCTCTCAGATTTGACGTCTCCGACACGTTTGATCTAGATAAACCGAAGGAACGCACCATTCTATTCCTCGATACGCCGGACTTTACGCTCCGTACCTCTGGCTTGTTGCTTCGACAACGTGTCAATCAAAAAGAAGATGGGAAGACGGAGTACACGCTCAAATGTCGAACAGAAGACCGGTATATTGCGGCTGGGCAAGTTCGCGATGAAAAAAGTGGAATGAAATCAAAGTCGAAATTTGAGGAGGACATTGCTTGTCCATTTGTCAGTCGCTTTTCACACTCGGCGATCGTGAGCTTTGACGATGGCGATGAATTGGCTGGCGATCAGTTTCCGAACACCCTGGCAGCCGCGGCTTCACTCTTTCCGCAGCTCGCCGAGCTCAAGCACGATGAAATGCTGTGTTCCTCACAAACAGTTCTTAGGCCGGTGAATGAAAGGCAAGTCTGGGAGCAAGTCTTCACCGGGCCAGAAGTTCAGTTTCCCAGAGGCAACGGTTCCTCATCCGTCATGCCCGCTGAAATCGCATTGATTCTGTGGTCCAAAGTCAAGCCGGATCGGTCAAAAAGGGAAGGGGGTCGCCTCCTTACCGCCGAACTCTCTTTCCGCTATGAGGATGAGAACGAGAGCTTCTCAATTGATGTGGCCAAAGCCGCCAAGCAATTTTTTGCGCGATTGCAGTGCTGCGATTGGGCACGACCAGATGGGAGTACAAAAACAGAGTATATGTATGGGTGTACATAATTGCACGGTCGACTCTCCTCATCCTTCATCGAGTACCGAACGGTAGAACCACGGGTTCCCGTTGCAGACAAAAAGCTACCTTGGCGGCGATGGTTCCGAGTCATCATTGCTCAACTGGATGTGCACCCTTGGTTGCGCGATTTAGGTGAGTGAAAGTGTCAAAACACTCTTCTACTTTCAACGTAGCACTCATTAGTCCGTAAAC
>JADDPY010000442.1 GCA_016781635.1 Rubrobacter sp. | reverse complement strand
GTTCGGCAAGCCTCGGAGTTGCAATCCAGCATGCGGCCCTCCTCGTCGTGCACGAGCAGGGCGCCCGCCGAACGATCGAAGAGCGTCCTGAACCGCTCCTCGCTCTCCCGGAGCTCCTCCTCGGCCCTCTTGCGCTCGGTTACGTCGGAGAAGGTGACCACGGCCCCCTTCACCTCCCCGCCCTCGACGACGGGGTTGCTCGTGTACTCGACGGGGAAGGCGCTACCGTCCTTGCGCCAGTACACGTCGCCGTCCGAGCGGTGGGACCTGCCTTCTACCAGAGCCCTGTAGTTGGGGCACTCCTCCAACGGATACGGGGTCCCGTCCGGGTGGGTGTGGTGGACGAGGTGGTGCATTTTTTGGCCGACCATCTCCCCGGCCTCGTAGCCGAGCATCGCCGCGGCCGCGGGGTTGGCGAGCCCGATCTTCCCCCCGGGGTCGAGGCCCAAGATACCCTCCCCGGCCGAGTCGAGGATCCGCTCCAGCTCCCGCCCGCGCCGCGCTTCCTCATCCTTCGCCACCCGCTCCCGCTCCAGCGCCCCGAGGGTCTCAAGCCTCCCCACCACCGCCCTGGCGAACGCCTCGAGCAGGGCGAGTTCCCCCTCGCCGAACCCCCTCGGCCTGGTGTCGAGCAGACAGAGCGAGCCTATGGCGTGGCCGCCGGAGGTGATTAGCGGCGCCCCGGCGTAGAAGCGGATCCCGTAGTTGACGCGGAAGTGTTGGTCCCGGAACTCCTCCGTGGCGAGGAAGTCCTCGACCACGAACGGGGCCTCGTTCTCCACCACGTAGCGGCACATGCTGCGCTCCCCGGGATCCCGCCCGGTCTCGGCGAGGTCCTCGGGCAGCTCCCCGGACCAGGCCCGGAAGTACTGCGCGTCGGAGAAGATCAGGTTGACCATGCACAACTCGGTGGCAAACGCCTCGCGCACCTCGTCCACCAGCTCCTGGAGGACGAGGTCGGTTTCGTGGCGCACCGTGTCCAGGTGTTCGAGCGCGGCCAAGCGCGCCATTTCGCGCTCTACCCTGTTTCTTGCCGTCTCCACGGTGTGTAAGCCCCCCAGAGCGCCGACGCCACCAAACCCAACGCGCCCACACCTATTATCGGCACAAGCGAATAATACTTTAACCGCTGACGCCGACCGCGAAGCGGTGCCGAGGCGAGGCGGGTACGGCCGGGCCGTTCGGACTCTTCCCGGCTCAGCGCCCGTCCCACGCACGACCTAAGCGGGTGTGCATGCCGTACCGCGCAAGAAGGAGGCTGCATCCTTCGGGCCATTTCTTCCCGAATCCCCGCCGAAACGTTGCTTTCGGCCGTGTCCACCGCTTAGATGGGTGCATGGCAGACTCCAAGAACGCAGGCGAAATACTCGAGGCCGTGGTCGAGAACGGGCGTAATGAGCTGGCTCGGGCCTCCTTGGGCCTGACCTTCAGCGGCTTCGCGGCCGGGCTCAACATCTCCTTCTCGGCGGTGGCCCTGGCGGTCGTAGGCGCCATGACCGGAGGCGTGGGGCTCGCCGCGATACTGGCTTATCCCATCGGCTTCCTCATCGTCATACTCGGCAGGGCGCAGCTGTACACGGAGAATACCGTGACGCCCGTGGCCGTGGCGCTCACGGACACGAGGAGCATACCGAACATGCTCAGGCTGTGGGTGGTGGTCTTCGTCGCCAACGTCCTCGGTGCCATCGTCTTCTCCGCCGCGATCGTCTACGGGCACATCCTCGAGCCCGGGGCCCTCGAGGTCCTGTTCGGGGAGGTCTCCCACAAGGCCGGTTTGGGCTTCGGGGGCGTGTTCTTGAAGGCAATTTTCGGCGGCTGGCTCGTCGCCCTGATCGCCTGGCTCGTGGCGGCCTCCCAGGACACCATCTCGCAGATCTTCTTCGTCTTCTCGCTGGCGGCGCTGATCCCGGCGGCGGGGCTGACGCACTGCATCGCGGGCTCCGCGGAGTTCCTTATAAGCGTCTTCGCCGGCGAGCAGACCTGGGGAGGGTACTTCGGCGACTTCCTGCTGCCCACCACCCTGGGCAACACCGTCGGCGGGGTGATCCTGGTGGCGCTCCTCAACTACGGGCAGGTGATGGGCTCCAAGGCTAAGACGCGCCTCTCGGGCGTCACCGACGAAGAAGGGAAGACCGGAGGATAGACCCCCCTAAGACGGGGGCAGCGTATTACTCCGGCAAATCCCACGGGCGAGCTTCCGAGACCCATCCCATTCGAGGGCGTCGCTCCTGCAACGCCTCGGGTCCTACTTCTCCTAGCCATTCACTCGGTTGCGGGGGCGAGCCTTTTAGAAAGCCACATGTACCCGGTTCGATGGGCGCTACGGTAGCGGAAAAGTAATACGCCGCGTGAGAATTATCCAAGCTTTTTTGCCCAAGCTCCCCGGGGGTTCGTAGAAATGAGCGGATTCGTAAAGAGAACGATCGACGTC
>JADDPY010000576.1 GCA_016781635.1 Rubrobacter sp. | reverse complement strand
GTGAGGGCTTCTCAGACACCCTCTACGGGCTGGTGGAGGAGACGAGCGCCTACCAGCAGTTCCACCGCTGCGTCTACCGGGTGTTGGCGTGGATGGAGGTGGAGGCTAGGGAGAAAGGCGCTAATCCCGGAGCGCGTGAGGCGCTGGAAAAACTCCACGAGGCCTGGGAAGAGGAAGGCCCTGTCGGGCACTGGTACGAGCGGACCTACTGGCGACGTGCCGAGACCGTCGTCCAGCTCTGGCAGAGATCGGGGCGAGCCCTGGCGTGGCGGGTGCAGGCGCAGCTTCGGGTCGCCACGCCCGGCGGCGTGGTGAAGGTGAGGGCCGACGGGATGACCCGGGACGGCTCCGGCGGTCTCGTCATCGCGCAGCACAGGTTCGACCGTCCGCGCAAGAGCCACGCGAAGGACCTGAGCGACCAGCTGGCCCTCTACAAAGCCTACGCCGACGCGGAGGGCGAGCCGGTACGCGTGCTCATCCACTACCTGTGTTCGGACGAGGAGGTCGAAATCGAGCCGGGTAAACGGTTGGTCAACAACCGAATCCAGAAATCCGTGAGGCTGATCGAGGGCATACGCGGGGCCGTTTACCTTCCCAATCCCGGACGCGCTTGCGCGAGATGCTCGTGGAACCTCATCTGTCCCGCGTGGTAACCGGGTGAACGCACCCCAGGTGCTCAAGAGACTCCGGGCGCTGAGTACCGGCCCTCTTTCGTAGCGGGGGCGCTCCGCTTCAGCGTCCCCGGGCTGACCGCGAAGCTGCCGCTATACCTCGCGGGGTACGATTCGTACCTCCGGGTTGCCCAGCGGGTGGTTAACGATAACCGCTCGGACTCGCATCGTCTCAAAGACCAAGAACTCGCGCGATTTCGCTACGTAGTTTTTGGGACGGGAAAAGGAACGAGAATGTGGCTCTTCTCAAGAGCTATAAGCGCATTATGCATTGGCTTCACAGACCCTCGTCTTCGGGGTACGCATCCTTCGACGAGCCGGGGGACCTCAGCCGAGCTCTCGGCTAACGCCCGCCGACTGACTAACGAGCCTTGCCTTGCGGGGCCGAGGGGCGGTTCCAGCTGGTAGCCGTCGAGCGGCAAAGCAACGTTAGCCATCCTCGACCCCTGGGGCGTCGCCCAGGTTACGCTCCCGAACGACGCTTATAAAGGTAGGGAGTAACGGGCAGGTCGAGGGACACATCTCCCACCTCAAGTTCTTGAAACGCCAGATGTATGGCAAGGCCAGCTTCGAGTTGCTTCGTCGGCGAGCGCTGAGCGCAGCCTGAGCGCTCCGCTCAAGCTCCCGATTTATTCTCTTCACTGCACCGAAAGTGACGGAGAGCCGCGAAACCGAAGTAATCCCAACATCGGCTATACCCCATTCTGGGATAGCCTACAACCTCAACAATGGGTATTTAAAGGGTCTGGCTAGGGAAGGAGACCGAAATACATACTGCAGAAGAACTTGCTAGCTCCATGTTCGAGCTCACGGTTAAAGGCCGGAGGAGCGAGATCAGCGACGTGTTCCCCGGATTCGAAGAACGCGACCGGCTCGGCCTCGTCATGCGTCGGCCATGCGGGGCGGTGGGGGCCAGTACGCTGATCCTTGCGACCGTAACCGCCTTCTACGACATCCAGCGCGCGAAAGGCGAGGAATTCTTTGTTTACCCAGACTACTTCCTTTTCCACGTCGGCGGCTCATTCGGCAACCACAAGATGCTCGACATTTTCCCGGCTCACAAGGAGGTAGTGGTAGAAGACGACCCGGAGGAGCTTCTGCGGGCGATCAACGACCGCGCCGTAACCCGCTTGTTAGTCGAGGATGTCGAGCCTGGGGATCCGACTTTCGAGCGCCCGACCCTCGCTAGCAGCCGCATCCTCACGGCCCTCGCCTATTCTCCCCGGGGTCGGGCAAGAGATGCCGACGTGGAAGTCTCCGGCAACGCGACGACCGAGGCGTACGTCTCCGCCGTGGTGGACCAGTCGGAGGAAGTAGATCAAGGTATAAGAGACGACGTGTGGGCCGGGCGCAGAGGCTTGTTCGAGGATGGGGTGCCGCTCGAGACTTACCGGAGGCTCGGCATCGAGGAGGCGCTCGGCATGCTCGCATCTCCTACTTTCCGCCAATGACGATGGTGGCCCACTTCGCATTCCCGTCAGTCGAAAGCGCATCGTAGAATTCGGGCATGAACGGTGCCACGTGGGCGCCGTCTTTTTAGCGGCGAGAGCGACCATCTTGCTTACGGTGAAGCTGGTGTCGGTACAGGGTAATCGTACCTTCTGGGCGATCCCGTCGGACAGACGCTCGCTGAGCCTCCGCCCAGAAACCTCGACCGGCAACGGCGTCACCGGCTCGATGAGCGGTTCGGAAGTGACACTGTAGGACTAGTGCTCCGTTCCTCAAAGGCGGTACACATAAGCAAGTGGCCGAAC
>JADDPY010000654.1 GCA_016781635.1 Rubrobacter sp. | reverse complement strand
CTTCATGGACCTTGTCGAGCCGCCGTCGGAGGGAGACCTCGAGGCGCTGGGGCGCATCCCCTTCGACGACGCGTCGCTCGGAGCCTCCTGGGGCGTCGATAAGTTGGATCGCGGTCTTACCGGCGAGGCGGCCCTCAGGGAGTATCTGTTGAAGCCGACGGCGAACATCGCGGGCATACACTCCGGCTACGCCGGGCCGGGCTCGAAGACGATAGTGCCGTCCGAGGCGTTCGTGAAGATGGACTTCAGGCTCGTCAAGGGCCAGAGCCCGGGGCCCGTGGTCGCCCTGATCCGGGAGCACCTCAAGAGGCGTGGCTTCGACGACATAGAGGTCGTGGACCTGCACGGGGTCGAGGCGGCGAAGACCCCTGTCGATTCCCCGGTCGTGCGGACGGCGATCGAGACGTGGGAAGAGGTCGGTGTCGAGGCGGTCGTGTACCCGACGGTCGGGGGGAGCGGCCCGACCTCTCTTATAGCGACCGAGCTCGGGATACCAACGATCATGACGGGTGCGGTGGCAAACTCGGGGAGCCGCATCCACGCCCCGAACGAGTCGGCTAGGCTCGACGATTACTTCGAGGCGATCGAGTACTTTGCCGGCTTCTTCGGAAGGTTCGCCTCATGACGGAAGGGGTCCATAAGAGGGGCCTGCAACTCCCGGAACGGGTGCGCCAGAGCCTCGCCTCGGCGGTCCTGGAAAGAGGCGTACAGGCACGCGTGGTCTCGACTCAGGGTCGCGAGTCCATGAAACCCCCGCAGGGTCACGTCGTAATCGCAGCGGAACCCGAGGAGATCGAGAGCGTAAGAGGGCCCGCGCGAGTAGTGCGCCGGTTGGAGCACTACAAGACCTTTTACGGCCCCGTCGTCCGCCTCGCCGTAAGCGTATACCCGATGGACGGCGAGCCCCTGAGCGCGGGGACCGTCCTCAACGTGAGCCAGGTAAGCGGCGACGCGGCCCTCTCGGGGCTCGGCCGTCAGGAGAGCTTGTACCTGCATTTCTATGCCGTCCAGAGGGACGATCTTTCTTACGTGTTCTCCAAAGAGGTCCCTAACGGTCCCGAGCAGCGGGCGGAGGCGAAGAAGGTTGTGAGGATGGCCCGCGACGCCTATGCGGAGACGCGAGAGGACAGGCGGAGCTTCCGGCGAGCGGTGATGCTAGCCGAGAAGCAGTTCGAGCTTCCTGTACCTGAACCCGACGTCGAGGCGTAGCCCTCGCGAAAAGTCCTGCTTATACTGCGTCAGGTGATTAGGAGAATGATAGTCGTGAGCCGCCCATGAGGGATTTCGCGGCCCGGATCGACCGGGCGCTCGCCGCTGCGACGAAGCATGGGGTACGCTTCTCCGCCGGGGCAGGGGCGGGGGACATGGAGGTACAGCAGCTCACGGGCGGCGTGGAGGACGAAGGGCAGACGGGAGGGAGGCCGCACCACCTCGAGACGCCGCCCGGTCCCAGGGACCCCGGGGCCCCCGACGGGTCCTCCAAGTTATGCTATTTCCTCGATGGGGTGCAGAGCACGCGGGAGATAGGCCGGATCGGGGCTATCCCGATCGTCGTTACCACCGTGGCCGCCACGATCATCAACCGGTGCGACCGCCGGTTCTCGCGCATGGAGATTACGGGGGGACCGCCGACCGTGGTGCGGGCCGTGATCCTGCCCTACAACGTCGGAGACGAAGGGGTCCGCTCCCTGTGGGAGGAACTAACGGGAGCGGGCCTCTCGGGGCTCCGCTCCGACGAAGTCCCCCGTTCCCCGGATCTCCTCCTCGACTCGACGGAGTACGCGGACGCCCCCGACCGGTCGGATTACGTGGGTCTCAGGGAGAGGGCCATGGTGCGGGTGCGGGCGCTTCGCGAGCGGCTGGAGACGGAGCTTTTGCGGAGATGGGAGAACGACGATAGGGTGCTCGCCGGGGAGGATTGGATCGCCGTGGACGGGCAGCTCAGGGATATCAGGGAGTCGAACCGGCGCGCGATCGGCCTCATAAAAAGCGTGGCTCGGCCGGAATTCACCGGCGACGACGTGGGGATGCTTCTGGACCTCGACGCCGGAAAGCGAACCACGAGCTTCGTACCCGACTGGCAGCTCAGGCGGGAACTTAGCGAGCGGCGGACCTCTTGGTACATGAGGATGTGGCCGCCCCAGACGGGTGCCGACGCCCTCGGCTCGATCATGCGGATAGAAGCGCCGCGTGAGACGTCGTCCGATGAGGTCGACGAGATAACCCGCTGGATCATGGCCGAGAAGGCGCCGCTCGCCAAGCCCGACTCGCGTTGGCCCGCGATGATCTACCCGATACAGTACGTCGAGAAGGTCCTGAAGCCCACGGTACAGGGCTCCGAACGAGCATTCGCCCGCCTCGAGCGCCAGCTCGCCGCGAACGGAGGGAACTAGATGCCCAACCCGCTGCACCCGGAATTCCTGGATAGAACCGACGGCCCCATCGGCCGCGTCGTCACCAGCGAGGACCAGCCCGCGACCGCCCACGAGTTCTTCTTCTGGACCTCCGAGTCCGAAGCGGCCAAAAGGCTCGACATCGGTCACATCGTCGCCGCCGAAGCCGAGGATGCCACGGCCGTCGCCGTCCTCGACGACCCGAGGCGCTACTCCGACCTCCAGAGCTTTCTAGACGACTTCTACGCCTTCGACGGCGACCCGGCGGTCGAAGCACTTTCGGAGCGCGTCGAGATCCTGGTCTTCAGAGCCCGCGTCCTCGCCACGAAGCACCGCGAAGAGCGCAAGAAGAGCAAGCGGCCCGTGAAGACCGGCCCCGTCTTCTTCGCGACCAGCGCCGCGATAGAGTTCGCGCTCGGCTCGGAGGACTTCTCCGGGACAAAGATACCGATGCTCCTCCACGAGAACGGCAATGAGATCGCCGGCACCCCCCAGCGCACGCCCCTCTACGTGGACGAGGACTACCTCCTAGGCCCCGAGGCCGGACACATGAACATCACCGGCATGAGCGGCCTCTCCACGAAGACGAGCCACGCCCTGTTCACCATCTCCAGCGTTTTCCAGAAGGCCGAAGGCAAAACCGTCGCCGCCCTGATGTTCAACGTCAAGGGCGCCGACCTCCTGTTTCTGGACAAGCCAGTCGAGGTGAGCCAAGAGGACGACCCGGATCTCGCGGAGCGCTACGAGAGGTCCCGCCAGCGCGGGCTCTCGGAGGAAGAGAAGGATATGTACGAGGCTCTCGGGCTGGAGACGAAGCCCTTCGAGAACCTACGCATTTTCGCGCCCCTGCGACACGGGATGGACCCGAACGAGCGGAAGGTCTACCCGGCGGATATACAGAAGGCGAAGCTAAACACCCTGCGCAATACCCCCGGCGAGTCACACATAGTCCATCCCATAGTCTGGGATCTCGGACAGGTTCTCCCGCACGCCGGCCGTATCTTCGAGCAGTCGGACTACGACGATAAGTTCCGGGGTTTCGTGGAGACGCTCCGGGAGAGGGGCACCGAGACCTACGACGAATTCATAGGTCTCATGCAGGAGATCGAGGACTACTTCGAGGACGAAGAGAAAAAAACCTCCTGGTACGGTCACAACTTCATGACCATCAACAAGGTCCGTAACCGCTTCAACATGCTACCCAGCAAATGCAACGGTCTCCTGGTTCGCGGCAGGGTCGACTACAACGGCTCACCCAACGTCGAGGACCCGTTCACCGACCGCGAGATGCGCGTCGTGGACATCTCGCACCTCTCCGGCGTCCCGCAGGACCTGGTGGTCACGAAGGTCATCAATGAGGTCTGGGAGAAGGCCGAGAAGGGCCTATTAGGGGTGGACAAGCTAGTAATCTTCGTCGACGAGCTGAACAAGTACGCTCCCTCCGGCTCCGCAAAGACTTCCTCCCTGAAAGACACGCTGGTGGATATCTCGGCGCGCGGGCGGCACCTGAGCTTGACGCTCTTCGGGGCGCAACAGTTCAGGAGCAAGGTGGACGACGAGGTGATCGGGAACGCCGCGACTTCTCTCTACGGCCGCATAGGCGACGAGGAGCTAACGAATTCAAGCTACCGCTCCTTCTCGACGACTACGAGGGAGGAACTCCTGCAACTGGAGAAGGGTCGTCTGCTGTTGAGGCACGCCCACTACGCGGTACCGGTCTTCGGACGCTTCCCCCGGCCGCCGGTCCTGATGGGCAAGCAGGGGACGGACATCTACGGGAGCCGAAACGTGGACACGGCGACGGAGGTTCAGAGTGTTATGCGCGGCCTCACGTCGAAGCCGCCGGCGCTCGTCGGTATCAGGGGCGACATCGCAGGCATCGAGGACGAGCGGGTGCGCGAGGCGCTCGACGCCGTGAACGCAATGTCGCAGGGCAACGGGGCCGTGCGGGATCCTTACAGCGCGTTTCTCCGAACGCTCAAGAAGCCCGGTGCCACGCGACGTACGAGAGCCAACTCGGCGGTGCTCAGGGGCCTGGAGAGAATGCGGGACTAAGGATAGGTGTTTCGGGCGGTAGAATGGACGTGAAAGCGGTGGATTTTTAGAAGGGGTGCAGGACGCTGGTAAGGGTCGCTCACATCTCGGATACGCATCTCGGTTACACACGGTACGCAAAGCTCGACCCTGCCAGCAACCGCAACCAGCGCGAGGTAGATGCACAGGAAGCTTATCGGCGGGCGGTGGATGCCATCCTGGAGCGGGACGTGGATCTCGTGATCCACTCGGGCGACGTCTTCGACTCCATACGCCCGGCGACGCACGTGATCATTAACTTCCTGAAGCAGACGGGCAGAATAGTCCAGCAAGATATTCCCTATTACGGCATCGCGGGCAACCACGAGACCCCGCGCCTACGCGCGACGACCGCCGCTCTGGAGTACGCGAACATGGTGGGGGCGTACTTCGCCCACGGCTTCGAGGTGGAGCACGAGCTTGTGGACCTGGGCGACGTCCGCGTCTCGCTCGCGCTCGTGCCGCACGGGGCGGTCGGGGACGCGCAGGTGGTCGTCACGCCGGACCGGGACGCGGACGTGAACATCATGGTTACGCACGGCACGGTGCCGGGTCTCGTCGTACACGGCCACGAGCTCGGGCAGGTGGACCTGCCGGAGCGCGTCCTCGGGGGGGACTTCGACTACGTCGCACTGGGCCACTACCACTACTTTCACGAGCACAAAAAGAACACGTACTATGCCGGTGCCACGGAGCGCTTCGGCTTCGGGGAGGTAGATTCGGAGCCGGGCTTCGCTATTCTGACCTTCGACGGCGCGGGCGGGGTGGATATAGAGCACGTCCCTATCGAGGCGCGGCCTATGATCGACATTCCGAGGATCGATGCCGAAGGTATGACCGGCGGCGACCTGAACGAGGCTATCGCCGACCGGACCGCTCGGGTCGACATCGACGGCGCGATGGTCCGTTTGAAGGTCGCTAATGCGCCGGTAGGGCTTGCGGGGGAGTTGGACCGTCCGCTGTTGCGAGAGCTCAGGCAAAGGGCGCTGGACTTTTCGTTGGAAATCTCGGAGTCCGGGACGGCCGATGCTCCGGGCTCGAACGGGGAGGTCGAGGCGAGCTTCGGGTCGCTGGAGGAGGAGTTCCGGGCGTTTGTCGGGGGGCGCAGCGAGAAGGGCGAGCTCGACGCGGCATTCGCGGGTGAGTTCCTGGAGAAGGGGCTCGGGTACCTGAGGGGTGCTGGGGCTTCGACGGGGGAGGGTTCGGTTTGATCCTGGAGCGGCTCTACCTCCAGAACTACAAGCAGTTCCGCGAGCCCATCGAGCTCCTGCCGCCGGAGGGCGCCGTAGGGATCGTGGGTCGAAACGGCTCGGGGAAGACCACGATCTTCGAGTCCATCCTGTGGGCGTTCTTCGGCTCCCGGGGCGGGGGCCCGCGCTTCGCCAACGACGCCATCCCCTGGAGCGGCGGCACCGTCGCCGATAAGACCTTCGTGGACGTGACGCTGAACCTCGGCGGTGTCTCTTACAGGGTTTCTCGCACGCTACATCGCGGCAAGACGGAGGCCAAGGTCTTTATAGGGGGTGGCGCGGAGCCGCACCTGAGTGGTCCGTCGGAGGTCGCCGAGTGGGTGCAGACGCAGCTTCTTTGTATGGATCGGGTCGCCTTCGAGGCTACGTTCTTCGCTCGCCAGAAGGAGCTCGAGTTCTTTGGTGGGGTGACCGGGGTGGAGCGGCAGCGCGAGATCGCACGCATCCTCGGGATAGATCAGGTCGAGGGGGCCCAGAAACTTCTCCGCGCCGACCGCAAGGAACTCAGGGATCAGGCCGCGGCCCTGGAGAGCATCCTCGCCGGCACGGATTACGAGAGCCTTACAGAGGAGCTACGCGAGGCCCGGGAGGAACGCGACCGGCTCACTACCGAGGCGAAGGAGCTGGACGAGAAGTTCAAGGCAGCGGAAAGGGAGCTCATAGCGGCCCGGGCCGAGGGCGAGAAGCTCGAGGACGCATACCGGCGGCACAACGATCTGCACAGAGAGCTCGCAGCGGCGGAGGGGGCACGGGAGCGAGCGGCGGAGCGGGCGGCCGAGTTGAGGTCCCGCCTCGCGGGGCTCGACGAAGACGAGGAGACGGTCGGCAAGTTGCTCCCCCGTACGGAGGAGTTGCCGCGGGTGGCCGGGGAGATACGAGACCTGGAGGATGCCCGTCGGCGTTACGAGCGCCGGGAGGGGGCACAGAAGGAGGCCAAGCGGCGCAGGGTCGAGGCTCATAGGGCCGTGGCGGAGGCAACGACCCTTCTGGAAGATCTGGACGGTGGCGGGGCCGGAGACGAGCCGCTCCCGGGATGGGGTGGGATCTTCTCGGTCGAGGAGGATGGCGAACGAGTGAGCGCGGCGGCCCGGGTCCTGGGCCTCGCCGCCGAGGGGCATGAAGAAGCCGAAGCACTCCTTGGCGGGCTGAGGGAGCGGAGGTCGCGCTTCGAGGAGCTCGCCGCCGGGGAGGAGGAGCTTTCGGAGGTCAAGGGTGGCTGGGAGGCTGCCAAGGCGCTCATGGCGAGCCTTGAAGAGGCGATCGAGGACCTGGACGGTGGCGGGACGCTGGAGGAGCGCGTCGAGGGGCTCCGGCGCAGGGAGCGGAGGCTGGAGCGGCAGTCCGCGCAGCAGAGGGGGCTCGCCGACGCCGACGAACGGGACGCCGAGAAGCTGGAGAAGGCCGCGCGCATGATCTCGTCCTCCGACGAGGTCGCCGAGTGCCCGACCTGCCACCGGGGCTTCGAGGAGGACGAGCACGCCGAGGTCCTCGAGACCCTGCGGCGGGACGCGGAGGGGTATCGTGCCCGAGCGGCGGAGGCGCGCGACGAATGCCGCCGCCTCGACGAGGAGGCGAAGGAGCTTGTAGAAGAGTTGGAGGAGATCGAGGAGACCCGGGAGCGGGTGCGCTCCCTGCGCGAGCAGTGGACGGGGGCCGACGCCCGCCGGCACGCCCTGGAAGGGAACCTCGCCCGTATCACCGCGCGCGTCTCGATCGTCAAGGAAGGGCTCAGGGGTCTCGCCCCGGTGACGGAGGAGGCGCTCGCCGAAGCTGGGGCTCGCGCCCGCCGTTTGAAGGCCCTGCGTGATGCTTACCCGCGGGTCGAGAGCCTGCTCGGGAGGCATGAGAGCACCCTCACGGAGGCGGTGGGCCTCGAAGAAGAGGCAGCTCGGCTCGGGGAGGGCGCGACTTACGACGGGGCGCGGCACGAGGAGTTACGCGCGAAGCGGGCGGAGATCGAACGCCTTCAAGGGCAGATCGAAAGCTTGAAGACGCGTCTCGCCGCCCGTTCGGGGGTGGAGGAGAAGCTGGGGGACGCCGTCGCGCAGGAAGGCGAGGCGAAGAAGAGGGCCGAAGCTTTGCGCGGCGAGCTTTCGGCGCTGGCTTTCGACGAGGGTGCCTACCTCGCCAACCGCGAGAAGATCGCGGAGGGTGAAGTGGCGCGAGAGGAGCTCCGGAGGGTACGGGACGATCTCCGGGAGAGAGCGCGCAGGTTGGAGAGCAGGGTAGAGGCGCTGGAGGGGGAGCTCGGGCGCTACGAGGAAGGGCGTAAGGCTGCCGACGAGAAGGCCACCGGGGCCGCGAGGCTCGGGGAGATGGACAAGCTCTTCTCGGAGTTCTACCGGGAGCTCACCGCGAGGGTCCGGCCGAACCTGGAGAGGGAGGCGAGCGGGCTTGTGCGCGACCTCACCGACGGGCGCTACGAGAGGATCGAGTTCGATCAAAATTACGGGGTCAGGCTCTTCGACGGGCTTTCGGATGCCTACGAGCTCTCCCGTTTCTCCGGCGGCGAGGCGGACGTCGTAAGCCTCTCGGCCAGGATCGCGCTCTCGAAGATGATCTCGGCCCAGGGCTCGGACGCCCTCGGCTTTATCGTCCTCGACGAGGTTTTCGGGGCGCTCGACGCCGACCGGCGCCGCAACGTCCTCCTCTCCCTCGACCGCCTCAAAAAGACCTTCGGACAGATCTTCGTGATCTCCCACGTCGCCGATGTCCAGGAGTCGGCCCTGCTGGACGAGCTCTGGTCCGTCGAGGAGGACGACGAGGGCAGAAGCTCCATCCGTCGCATAGACGTCTCCGCCGGAGCCCCCGAGGTGCTGCTGGGCGAAGCCGCCGGCAGACCGTAAGGACCCGTCATGGAACAGCAGAACCCAGCCACCGAGGTCCCCTGGCGTGCTTCCTTCGCCCTGGCGGGTCCGGCCGGCGAACCGGTGGATCTCCAGCGCACTTTTCGGTCGCACGGCCTCGCCGCCCTGCCACCGATGCGCCTCGACGGAGAAACGGACGCCCTGGAAGCTACGCTTCCGGTAAAGGGGTACGCGCCGCGAACCGTCCAGATCCGGCAGGACGAGCCGGACTTCGGGCTCGTGAGCGTCGCGGGACCCGCGCCGGACACGGAGGAGGGCGAGCGGATACTCCGCTCGGTGCGCCACTTGCTCCGGCTCGACGAAGACCTCTCCCCCTTCTACGAGCTCACGGCCGGAGACCCCGAGCTCGCCTGGGTCACGAGGGGCGCAGGGCGCATGATCCGGGGCACGAGCGTCTTCGAGGAGGTCGTGAAGACCCTCTGCACCACCAACTGCGCGTGGTCCGCCACCACCAGGATGATCGGCGCCCTCGTCGAACACCTCGGGGAGAAAGCCCCTGGGGCACCGGAGATGGGACCGCTGGGACGCACCTTCCCCACCCCGCAGGCGATGACCGAAGCAGGCGAGGGTTTCTACAAAGACGTCGTTCGGGCCGGTTACCGGGGCCGCTACATGCTCGCCCTCTCCAGCTCGGTCGCGAACGGGACGCTGAATCTCGAAGCCCTCGACGTCCCCGCGGAGGAACTGCCGGACGAGGAATTGGAGCGGCGTCTGCTTGCTCTGCCGGGCGTGGGCCCGTATGCCGCTGCCCATGTCATGATGATGCTCGGCCGTTACTCCCGGCTCATCCTCGACTCCTGGACCAGGCCGACCTACGCGCGTCTCGCAGGGAGGGACGCCGTCCCAGACGCCGAGATAGTGGAGCGGTTCTCGCCCTACGGCCGGTACGCCGGGCTCGCCTTCTGGCTCTATCTGACGCGCGGTTGGATCGAGGATCCGGCGACGTAGCCGGTAGCTCGGGGGCGGTAGCACCAGGGCTACCGGCTACGCATCCAGCTTATCTGCCCGCCCAATAGGTGATAAAGCTCCTGACGGAAGAGTTGTTGACCTCGGTGTATACGCCGGGATGCCCGGGGGCTCCGCAACCGGCGCCGAAACTGATGATACCGATCTGGGTGTAGCCACTGCCGAAGACGTAGGAGAACATCGGCCCGCCGCTGTCGCCCTGGCAGGTGTCCTTGCCCGTGGCGCCCGCGGCGACCATCAGGGACGGCACGTAGCTTGATCCGTAAGTCTGCTTCACGGAGGTGTCCGAGACAACCGGCACCTTCGCCTCTCGCATCTGGTCAGGGTAGTTGGGCCCGTTGCTGCCCGAGATCGGCTGCGCCACCGTGTTCCCCCAGCCGGCCACCGTCGCATTACGTCCTGGAATTTCGAGGCTGCTCTGAGACCCGGTAGCGAGCTTGATGGAGCGTGTCGACACGGGGCTACTCAGCTTTAGGACGGCGACGTCATACGCCTGGTTCGTTCT
>JADDPY010000344.1:1892-2262 GCA_016781635.1 Rubrobacter sp. | reverse complement strand
GACATACTACGCACGCGCATACTTGGTCGGTCAGCTGGCCAGGCGGTCGGCCAATCGCCAAGTAATTGCAGCGCGTGTCAACCCTTCCGAGACAGGTTCTTGGGGGAGATCATTGCGTCGTGGCGGTGTCCTCCTGTTCGGGCTTGTTGATCCACATGGCTACCTTCTAGGCTCATACCGCATCGCCACCGCCCCCGAGGCGAACTCCAGTCGGCTCACAAGCTTTAAGTCGACATACGTCGATAGCCCCGCGAGCAACGTCGGCCCGTGGCCCGCCAGCCTGGGCTGCACAACGAACTCGTACTCATCGATCAATCCCAGCTCCGCCAACGCCAGCGGGAGCTTCACGCCTCCCACGAACAGTCCCTTA
>JADDPY010000344.1:0-1884 GCA_016781635.1 Rubrobacter sp. | reverse complement strand
CCCCTTCAGCTGTTGCACGGCCTTCCCCAGATCCCCGCGCACGAGTTCCGCGTTCCAATCGACCCGGTCCAGGGTGCTCGACACGACGTACTTCTTTGCCGCGTCGATCGTCCGGGCGAAGGGTTCCATCCAATCGGCCATCCAATCAGGCCACGCTCCGGTCGCCGACGGCCGCCACGCCGCCTCCATCATCTCGTAGGTGACCCGTCCGAAAAGGAGGGCATCGGCCCGCGCGAGGCTCTCGGCCCAGTGGCGATGCAGCTCTTCGTCCGGCTGACCCGCCCGATGATCGACGCAGCCGTCCAATGTGACGTTGATGGAATACCGAAGGGGACGCATTACGCGAGTATACCCGGGGCGTGTTCGGGCTTGTTGATCCACGCGGCCTTGTCCAGCTGCTCGTACTCGGCGAGAAACTTCGCCTTGTACGCCGCGGTGTACCGGCGCGGTGGCCGCGCCTTGGCCGGAACCTCTGGATCCGGATCTCTCTGTTCTTCCACGACACCAGCATGGGCGCGCGCGTCCGACAAATCTGTGTTCCTCATGTCCACCGGGGATGTCCTTCCCTTTCCCCTTCACCTCAACGAATCAGGTACTCGACCTGCCTCGCCCCAGGTTGACACAGAGGGCTGTGTGCAGGGGGCAAGCCATGCACTGGGAGTCTCGAGGTGCTAGTGATGTGGCGATGGCAGCAATCGCCGGGTGATGTGAGGCGGCCCGGGCAGATAGCAGCCATCTGCCACAACAGCACTTGCCACAGCGCTCACCAGCAGTTCGAAGGTACTAACTGCAAGGATTGAGATGGATCATCGCCGCACGAATAAATTCGTATTTCTTTGCCCTGCAGTATCACTTGGGCAGGGCGCCCTCACTTCTGGCGATGTACTCAGACAAGGCGTCGCAAGCATCTCTAAGCGATGTGAGCATTTGCGGCTCAGTGCTGTGGGGCATCCGGACGAGTCGCCGTATCGCGCGTACAACGTCTCCGGCTGCGACAACGGCGTGCGACGCAGAGGAGTCTATTTCGATACCTCCTGGGACAGGTTCAGTCCCGGGCAGGTCGAGATCACCCTTCTTGACTCCATGGGGAGGCAAGTGACCGATATCGGTCACCCTGTCCTGTTGTGCAGCCACGGGCAGAGGCGAACTAGCTGCTTTAGAGATGGGCCAGGCTGGGTGGGCCTTGTCGCCGCCGGACCCGGCTGCCAACTTAGCCCGCTCATCGCGCTGCAGCCGGCGCACGTCCTCCACCGTCTTGAGGCGCCCCTCGCGGACCCCCTCGATCGCCTGTGGGCGTAGTGGTGTGGGCAGGCGACGAATCTGACCTGCAGTTGTGGCCGTGATGAGCTCATCACGCACCAAGGGAGCCACACCGTCGTCCTTGGCAATGCCTAAGAGTTCGATAACGTCAGACTTGCTCCGCCCGATGCGTCGAGCGATATATCGTGCAGACCAGCCATAGTCGCTCTGGAGTCGGAGTAGTGCCTCCATCACTTCGGCTCGGCTGAGGTCCTCGCGCGCAAGGTTCTCGGCGAGGGCGTCCGCAAATGCGTCTCGGTCGGTCTCGTCCATCACCACGCAGGGGAGGACCGCCACCTTTGCCCGGCTCGCCGGATCATCGCTGCCCTGCACGATAAGGGCGGCGAGTAGGCGACGGGCACCAGCCACAGTAATGTAGTGGCCAGGGCGCTCTGTGTCGCGTCGGACCACCAGCGGCTGCAGCACGCCCCGCTCTGCGATCGACTCGGCGAGATTATCAAGCGCGGAGAAGCTCTTGCGTGGATTGTCTCGAGACGGCGCGATACGCTCGATCGGCACCAACAGGGCACGTGGCACTGGGCTGAACGACGCCTCGGCTGCTCGGGCTCGCTCTTCGGGGGTGAT
>JADDPY010000157.1:1340-10186 GCA_016781635.1 Rubrobacter sp. | reverse complement strand
AGGACTCTTGTTTGCCGTGAAAGCAGGAGGCCCGGAAAAAACATAGCCTCGGGACCTTCACCGGCTCGATCTGCGGCCAGGAAGAGATTACCCGGCAATTCTGACCACCGGCCGGCGTCAATTACGGCGGGCGACAGTCTCCATACCTCTACCCCTTAATTACTCCTCCTGCGGCTACGACTTCCTGCACCCTGTCGACCCGCGCACTACCACCTCGCTGCCGCCGAGCCGCCGATGCTCGGGAGGGCGCTCCGGGTCGTCGATCCGCCGCATCAGAAGATCCACCGCCCCCTGCGCCATCTCGGGGATCGGCTGGCGCACGGTGGTGAGGTCGAAGGCCTCCCAGGAAGCCATCCCGATGTCGTCGAAGCCCACGATCCACACGTCGTCGGGAACCCTTGCGCCAACCGCGCGCGACGCGTTGAGGGCTGCGAAGGCCATTAGGTCGTTGGCGCAAAACACCGCTGTCGGAGGATCCGGCAACATCAGCAACCGCCTCATCGCTTCGTAACTGCGCCCGTATGAGTAGTCGCCGGGTTGCCGCAAGCCGTCCTCCAACTCTACCCCGCGTGCCTCAAGCCCCTCGCGGAATCCCGCTTCGCGTTCGACAGCTGTGCTCGCCTGTTGCAAGCCGGCGATAAAACCCACCCTTGTGTGGTCCCAGTCGGCGAAGTAATCGGCGATGAGGCGCCCACCCCTGTAGTTGTCGGTGGTGACCCGATCGCATTCTATTCCCTCGACGTAGCGGTTGACCAGCACCACGGGCGAGCCTTGATGCACCGCCTCGTACAGTACCGCGGACTTTGGGGTCGCCGTGGTGAATACCACACCGTCGACGAGCCTCTGCCGGATGGCCTCTATGGCACCGTACTCTCCAGCCTCCCGGGAGTTCCACAGCATTACTCGACGGTCTGCCGCGGCAAGCCCTGCGCACAGAGCCTCGACAATCTCCGGGTAGAAAGGGTTGGCGATATCCTCTACGACCACGCCGATGGTTCCGGTTCTGCGCGTCACCATCGCGCGCGCCAGCCCGTCTGGTGAGTAATTCATTTCGCGCAGAACGCGCCATACACGCTCCCTGGTTTCATCTCTCACCTTCGGGTTGTCGTGCAGCACCCTGGAAACCGTTGTCTGCGACACCCCGGCAGCGCGCGCGATGTCACGGCTGGTAACCATCAGTTCCCTCCTCGATCAAGCTTCCCAGCATAAGCACGCCCTTTTTGAATACGGAACCTTCCTAAGTATACGACGACCCTACGATGACCCCATGCAGCACCCACTAGATTTACGATCTTCGGTGGCCGCGACAGACCAGAGGTTTCAAAACGGTCAGTAATAGGGTTGACACGGATAATTTCGGCTGCTAGCGTGCCCCCTGGTTGTGAATACGTATTCATAATCAAGGGAGGAAAGGGAATGGCGCAGTTGATTCGAGGGACGAAGACCCTCCAGTTTGCCTACCTTGCTTGGTGCGCTGGGGAAGTCGGATGAGTTCGAAGGATTGGCCCCAGCGAGTGGCGATCGTTGGCGCAGGGACCATGGGGGCGGGATTTGCGCAGATCTTCTCGCTCGCCGGTATCCCTTGTTGGATCGCCGATGTCGATGGCGAACGCGCGAAGGTATCTCGCGCCGGGTTAATCGACCTTGCGCGTCGTTTTGAGGCTGCTGGCTTGCTCGGCGCCGGCGAGACGAAGCGGATCGAAGAAGGCGTAAGGGCGGCGCCATCGGTGGAAGCGGCGGTCGACGGGGCAGATTTCGTCATCGAGGCAGTGACCGAGGACAAGGACGTTAAGCGTTCGGTCTACTCCATCATCGAGGCTGCGGCGCCCGAGCGGGCGGTCGTGGCTTCCAATACTTCGGCCATCCCGATTCACGAGCTGGCCGAATTTCTCGAACGTCCCGAGCGCTTCCTCGGTACTCACTGGTTCAACCCCCCGCAGTGGGTTCCGTGTGTCGAGGTGATCCCTGGCCCGCGAACCGACCCTGCGGTGGTCGAGCGAGCCCACGAGCTGCTCCGGCGGCTCGGCAAGCGTCCCGTGACCGTCGGCGATGCGGCGGGGTTCGTGGCCAACCGGATCCAATTTGCCATGTTCCGCGAAGCAGCGTTGGTGGTCGAGGAGGGCGTTGCCACGGCGGAGCAGGTCGACGAGGTGGTGCGGGCCTCCTTTGGTTTCCGTCTGCCTTTTTTCGGTCCCTTCATGATCGCCGATATGGCCGGACTGGACGTTTATTCGGGAGCCTACCGTACTCTGGAGGCGGACCTCGGCACTCGATTCCGCGTTCCCTCGTCGCTTCAGGGACTCACCGAAGGCGGTCGTACAGGGGCGAAGGCCGGAGGTGGATACTTCGACTGGCCAGAAGAACGCCTGCCGCAGATCGTTGACCATCGGGACGCGTCCTACGTTGCACTCGAGAAGCTGCTCGAACAACTTCAGCCATCCAATCCCCGGGCCGACGCCCAAGGTGAGGTCTAGGTGAGTCGATGTGGGAGGAGGGGTGTATTCGATGCCTTGAAATACTGGATCTTCAGCATTTCGACGAACCCGTGGGGGTTCCTGCTGTGCGGTCGGATTTGACGGCTGCCTCAGAGCACCCAGTTCGGGCGTTGAGTGACGAAGTTATTGACGATGGCGTTCTTTTAGAGAGGTGGACACGTTGAGTGACGATCAAAGGACTGCTCGCACGGCCGAGCACGTCCATCTTCGCGATATCCCAGGCACGGACTACAAAGAGAACGAACTCGGCAAGGTCCACCAGTTCGGATCGGAGAGTCTCCTCCAAGCGCTCACCTTGGTGAACAAGGGCGAGATATACGACCTGGATTCGGGCAGGTGGCCGGGTATGCCGGTCTTTCCCGCGCACCCTCCCTTCATCATGACTACTTACCGAACCCCGCGCGGCATGAATAACCAGAAGGACTTCGACGAGTGGCGGGGCAAGAACAGCGTCAATATGGCGCTCAACACCGAACTCATAATAGGCACCGTCCATACCGGAACCCACCTCGATGCCCTCAGCCACATAACTTGCGGGGCGGATAACCACTGGCACGGGGGTTATCCGGAGGAAGAGTACATGGGAGACTTCGGACCGCTCGCCGCCGAGGCCTCGTCGATCCCCCCGTTCATATGCCGCGGGGTGCTCGTCGACGTGGCCGCGTACAAGGGCGTTGATGTCCTGGAGGGCCAGTACCTGATCACCGCCGAGGACGTCGAAGGTGCTCTTGAGGCCCAAGGCTCCGAGGTGCGGGAGGGCGATGCTGTCCTGATCCGCACGGGGTACATGAGGACGTGGGGCGTGGATCCCGAGGTGACGGCACGTCATTTCGGCTCCGGCATCGGGCACGACGTGGCCGTTTACCTGGGGGACAAGGGAGTCGTGCTCGTCGGGGGTGACAACGAGTCCGTCGAGCGAAACCCGTCGGCGGATCCCGAAAACCCGCACCCGGTCCACATCGAGCTGTTGATCAAGCGTGGCATTCACGTCCTCGAACTCGTCCACGTCGAGGACCTGGCGCGGGACAAGGTCTACGAGTTCCTGTTCGTTTGCCTGCCACTGCGGATCAAAGGAGCGACAGGCGCGATGGTCAGGCCGATCGCCATTGTTTAAGAGATCGACTCTTTCGCGCCCGTGATCAGTCCTGACACCCTGGCCCCTGGGCATCTTGCGATCTGCTTCTTCGGGGCTAAAAACCTGTCGCTTGTGGTGGGCACCCCCGCAGGAGGGGGTGCCCGTGGGTACCCGCGGAGAGAAGCGTCGACGATCTGCGAAGCGCATGGCGAGGGGGCATATCGTTCCTCCGGCAGCCAGGCGAGGGAGAGATTGAGAAGAGAATCATGCCAGTAGTAACCCTCAGAGACGTCAGTAAGTCGTTTGCGGCGACGAGGGCACTTGATTCTGTGTCACTCGAACTTAACGAAGGGGAGGTGCATGCTCTCCTTGGCGAAAATGGCGCCGGTAAATCGACACTCGTAAAAATCTTAAGTGGCGTGTTGCAGCCGGATACGGGCGATGTTCTGCTCGCAGGCGAGCGTCTCCCGATGGGATCGCCGCGGGACGTCGTTGGCAAAGGGATATCGACCGCCTTTCAAGAGCTGAGTCTCCTGCCCAACTTGACCGTGGCGGAGAATCTGCTTCTCCCGGAACTACCACGCGGTGTCGTTGGCCTCGTCTCCGGGCGTCGTACCCGCCGGCGTGCGTCGGAGTTGCTCAAGCGCTACGAGTTGACCGAGATCGACCCTGAGATTCCGGTCGGACTTCTCACGTTGGCCTCGAAGCAAAGGCTCGAGATCGCCAAGGCGCTCAGCCACGAGCCGCACCTGCTCATCCTCGATGAGCCGACCGCGGCGCTGACCGATACGGATTGGCTTTTTCGGCACGTCGCCAAGGTAACCGACCGTGGCGGCGCGGTGCTGTACATATCGCACCGCCTCAACGAGATCCGACAGATATGCGAACGAGGTACCGTACTCCGCAACGGACGTGTGGTCGGCTCCTTCGTACGCTCCGACTTCAACGAGAGCCGGTTGATCAGCATGATGATAGGCCGTTCGCTCGACACCACCTTCCCTCCCCGCGAGAACACGGTGAGTACGGAGTCGGTGCTCGAGGTCAAGGGGCTTTCGGTCGATGGTGGCGTCCTGAACAGCGTCGACTTGACCCTGAAGAAAGGCGAGATCGTTGGCGTCGCTGCCCTAGAAGGGCAAGGTCAACGAGAACTCTTTCAGTCGCTGTACGGCCTCCGGCGGCCGTCCGGGGGGGAGATCTTGATCGAAGGCGACCCGGTGCGCATCCGCAGCCCCCGGCAAGCTCTCAAGACGGGTCCGGGCATCGCCCTTGTCCCTGAGGAGCGCAAGTCGGAGGCTCTCTTCCTGAAGCTCTCTGCTAGGCAGAACCTGATCCTGCCCATTATTGGGGAGATCTCGACCTCGGGATTCGTCCGCCCGCGCCGTGTGCGTGAGCGATCGGACCGTGAAGCCGATGCGGTGAACGTCGCCCCCGGGGTGCTCGACCGTCCCGTCGGCCGGCTTTCGGGCGGCAACCAACAGAAGGTGGCTATCGGAAAGACGGTCCTGACCGGGGCCCGCTGCCTGCTCCTCTTCGATCCGGCACGAGGGATCGACGCCGCAACGAAGCTTGAGGTCTACCAGTTTATCCGCCGGTTGGTCGGCGAGGGCAGTTCGGTCCTCATGTACTCGAGCGAACTCCCGGAACTCGTCGGCCTCTGCGATCGCGTGTACGCGCTCTACGGTGGCCGTGTGGCGGGAGAGTTTGCTGGCGCGAACCTTACCGAGCACAACCTCCTCACTGCTGCGGTGGGCCACACTATGGAGCCTGCGACCGAGGGAGGAGTTGCGTGATAGAGACCGGTGCAGTCGCGCGCAAACGTACCTTCTGGCAGGAGCTTCGCCCGCAAGCTCTCGCCACCAATAGCGTCCTACTTGCCGCCGTTGTTTTCCTGATCTTGTTCATGATCTGGACCTACTATCTTCCCGGCGGGCTTAACGCCTTTCAGATTAAAGACCTTTTGAATCTGGCCCAGGCCTTGGCCTTCGCCAGTTTCGGCGCCACGCTCGTGCTCATCGTCGGCGGGTTCGACCTCTCCGTCGCCGGCCTAATCAGCCTGGTCAACGTCCTCGTCGCCACCCAGATGCCGAGCTCGGCCGGCTTAGCGTTCTCGTTCGCGGTGCTCCTTGTAGCCCTGGGTCTTGTCGTCGGGCTAATCAATGGGTGCCTGGTTAGTTTCCTGCGGTTGGAGTCTATCGCCACAACGCTAGCCACTTTCATTATCCTGTCGGGGCTGGCACTCGTGCTGCTTGCCGCACCGGGAGGCACGGTACCCCCGAGCTTCTACGAGCCAGTGACCGGTATCATCGGCGGCACTATCCCGGTTGCCCTGGTCGTGCTCGTCTTGCTTGTCATCATCTGGTTGGTGATCAAGCGTACGCGCTTCGGGGTCAACCTGTTCGCAATAGGCGCCGACGAAGATGCGGCAACGATGAACGGTGTGCGCACTCGAGCGGTAAAGGTGTGGGCTTTCGGGGTCGCGGGGGCGATGTACGCGCTGGCCGGCCTATCCCTTAGTGCCGCGACATCGACGGGCAACCCAAACGCCGGCACCCCCTTCCTCCTGACGACGTTTGCTGCCGTCGCTCTGGGCGGCACAAGTTTTGCCGGAGGCAAGGGTAGTGCCATCGGCAGCATCATCGGTGCTCTGGTGCTGGCCATTATCCCGAAGGTTTTGTTCGTTCTCGGGATTGCGAGCTTTTCGACCGGCCTGTTCCAGGGGCTTGTCATGATCGCCGCCGTATTGCTCGGCGTAGCTACGGCCAAGCTCGGCAGAAAGGAAGAGTCATGAGCGGTTCCGCGCAGGCCGACGCCAAAGGGGCTGGATCTAAGGAGGTTCCGGAGCGCAGACGCAAGGGGATCAGCCAGGTGACCCTCGTGTACCTGATCGTGCTTGCTTTGATCCCGCTTTCACGCCTGATCAGCCCCGCCTTCCCCTCCACGGACCAGGTCGAGAACATCCTCGTCCTCGGATCCTTCCTGGCCATCGTGGCTTTCGGTCAGGGCCTCGTCATACTCACGGGCGGCATCGATCTCTCCGTGGCGGCGATCATCACCGCGTCTGCCGTGTTCATGAGCGCGATCACCGGAGCAATGGGGAACAGCGCGCTCGTAGGGGTGCTCCTGACCCTCGGTGTCGGGATCTTGATAGGCTTGTTCAACGGCATCGGCGTCGCGTACTTGAAAATACCGCCCTTCATCATGACGCTGGCAACCGGGGTTATGGCTACGAGCATCCTGCTAGGACAGACCAATGGATCTCCTTCCGGGGCTTCCCCGCCGGTCCTGCGCGAGCTCTTCGGAACCGGTCGTATCTTCGGCATCCCCATCACCATCTTCTTCTTCGCCGCGCTCGTCTTCGTCGGTTGGCTTATTCAGAGCCGAACCACCTACGGGCAGCGGCTTTACGCCGTGGGGAACGGGGAGATCGTTGCGCGGATCTCGGGGCTCCCCGTCAAACAATTGATTACGAGCGTCTACGTAGTCAGCGGGCTCTGCTGCGCGATCGCGGGGATCATGCTCCTCGGCTTCACGGCAGGAGCCAACCTCAGCATCGGCAACGATTATCTCTTGCCTTCCATCGCCGCCGTTGTCGTCGGCGGTACGGCGATCAAGGGGGGAACAGGCAGGTACCTTGGTACCGTGGCCGGCGTTCTGCTCCTGACCACGGTCAGCACCGACATCTCGGCGATGCAGTTGTCGGAGGGCTGGAAGCAGATCGTCTATGGGGCCATCGTCCTCGCGGCACTCGTGCTGTCACGAGAGAGACCAGAAGGCGGGTCGCGTACCAACATTTTTGCGCGGCTTCGTGCGCGAAAGCGAGAGGAGGATATGGATGAAGGACATGGGGACGTGAGCAAAGGAGCTGCTGGGCCGGGCCAGTCGGCCGCGAGCCAGAACGAGCATAGGAGGTCGATATCGCAATGAAGAAACTACTCTTTACCGCGCTGCTTGTCGTGATTCCGGTAGCGTTGTTGGTGGGCTGTGGCGGTCAAGGCGCCGCAAACAACGGAGGCGGGGACAACGGCGAGGGCAAGAAGAAGATCTTTATCGCGCTGAGCTACAGCGGGAACCTTTGGCAGGATGAGGCCGCGAACCTCGCCATGGCCATAGCCAAGACACCTCCGTACGACAAAGAAGTGATCGTGGAGAAGCAGATCGCCGGTACGGATGTTCAGGCTCAAATCTCTCAGTACCAGTCGATGATCGCCGCGGGGGCCGATGCCATAGTAAGCTTCCCCGTGTCCCCGACCGGGCTCAACCAGACCATCAAACAAGGGTGCGAGCAGGGCGTTAAGTTCTTTATGTACGACGCCACGGTGACCGAGCCCTGCGCGTGGAACGTCTCCTACATAACGGCCGGTACCGCCGATGAGCCTAACAAGCCCTACTTCGGCGCGAACACGGCCCAGTGGCTGGCGGACGAGCTCGGCGGCAAGGGCAAGATCTTCATGAACCGTGGGGTTGCGGGCAACTCGGTCGATCAGACCCACTACGACACGGCCAAGGCGGTCTTCGACAAGTACCCTGATATAGAGATCGTCGCCGAGTACTATGGCATGTGGGACGCGTCGACGAGCCAGAAGGAGACCGCGAAAGCGCTGGCCGCGAACCCAGAGGTCGACGGCGTCTGGTCCGAGCTCGGTGAGAGCGGCGTCCTCAAGGCCTTTCTCGCAGCAAACCGGCCGCTCGTGCCAATAACCGGTGAGAACGCTAACTCCTTCCGGCTGGCCCTTGCCGATCCCAAGATGCAGGAGCAGGGTCTTACGGGCGTTTCTTCCGGCTCGCCGCCCATGCAAGCGGGTTACGCGGTGAAACTCGCCATGAAGGTGCTGAAAGAAGGCGACGAGTCGGTGCCGAAGAACGTCGAAGTTCCGCTGCCGTGGGTGACCGCGGAGGACGTCAAGATTTGTGAGGGCGACAAGTTCGAGAACGGGTGCAACACGTTCCCCGAAGGCAAGGTCCCGGATGACTTCGTCACCGAGGTCTTTCAGGAGGATCTGCTCCCCGAGAGCTCGCTAAACGCCGCTCTGAAAGGCGAGCCGACGCCTGGAGCGACCATCCAGCCGCTCCCCGAGCCCCTCGAGATGCCCGCGGACCGCTTGAGCGTCACCCGGGGCGCAGAGGGTTAGTCGAGAGCTTCCGGGACGACGAGTCCATGCGCAAAGAATGCGAAAACCGATGAGTGTGTGGTTCCGGTTGGACGGCAAGGTCGCCTTGGTCACCGGCGCGAGCCGGGGCCTGGGCGCAGGGATCGCCGACGGCCTCCGGGCGGCTGG
>JADDPY010000157.1:0-1249 GCA_016781635.1 Rubrobacter sp. | reverse complement strand
GACGCCTCCTCGGTGCGCGAAAACGTGGATAAGGTGTCGTCGGACCTCGGTCGGCTGGACATCCTGGTTAACAACGCCGGGGTTAACATCCCACAGGGCGTGTTCGAGGTCGACGAGGCGAGCTGGGACGCCGTGATGGACACGAACCTCAAGGGCACCTTCTTCGCCTCCCAGGCCGCTGCACGGCACATGGTCGCGGGTGGGGGGGGCGGACGCATCGTTAACGTCGCTTCTCAGGCGGGCGTGGTCGGCATAGAGGAACGGTCGGCCTATGGGGCCAGCAAAGGCGGGGCGATAACCTTGACCAAGGTGCTTGCCATCGAGTTAGCGCAACACGAGATCACCGTGAACGCGGTGGCGCCAACGTTCGTGGCCACGGAGCTCACGCGCGGCACGCTGGAGAACCCGAAATGGCGCGAGCGCGTCCTCTCGCGCATCCCGCTGGGTCGCGTGGGCGAGGTCGAAGACGTCGTGGCCGCTGCCGTCTACCTCGCCAGCCCGGCGGCCAAGATGGTCACCGGTCACACGCTGCTGGTCGACGGGGGCTGGACGGCATGGTGACAGGAGCGTGCAGATCCAAGTCATCGGCAACTCGCGCCATGAAGCGCATCCGCGCCGCCACGGTGCGGTATCGCCGGATAGAAACTTAAGAGAAAGGAACTGAAAGATGGAGTACATCAAGAAGGTCGAGCCGCAATCCAGAGAGGTGGCCCAGGGGATACGCGACACCGTCAGCAGGATCCTGCTCGACGTGGAGAAGGAGGGCATCGCCGCTATAAGGCGCTACTCCGAGCAGCTCGACGGCTGGAACCCCGAGTCGTTCGTGGTGGGCGAGGAGGAGATCAAGAAGGCCAGCAACTCGGTCGACGACGAGCTCAAGGAGCACATCGAGTTCGCCAAGGAGCAGGTCCAGAATTTCGCAAGGCTCCAGAAGGAGACCCTGATCGACTTCGAAAAGGAGACGCTGCCCGGGGTGGTGTTGGGGCAGAAGCAGATCCCGGTGAACGCCGTCGGCTCCTACACGCCGAGCGGGCTCTACCCGATGTTCGCCTCGTCCATCATGACCGTCGCGGTGCCGAAGGTCGCCGGGGTAAAGCGCGTCGTCGCCGCCGCGGCGCCGCGTAAGGGCGAGGACGGCAAGCCGTACGGCATCTACGAGCCGATGCTCTACACCATGGCGACCTCGTGTGCCGACCAGATCCTGTGCCTCGGCGGCGTGCAGGCCCTCGCGGCGGTCTCCTTCGGCTAC
>JADDPY010000702.1 GCA_016781635.1 Rubrobacter sp. | reverse complement strand
AAAGAAACAAGATGAGGCCGCCAATTGCCAAACATATCGCCAACCAGATCACGAACAGGAGCACCCAGGGATTTGATGCACGGGCGAGCCCTGTAATGAACATGATTAGCATCCAGTCCCACCCATCCGGGTCAGGTCGGTACGGTTTAAACCACGGCATAGTTGTCCTCCTTACAGTAACGGCGTCTTCTTTGGTTCCGGCCACTTTCTCTCGTCGGGTCCGAGCAACTCGATCAGTCTTCGCCACGGCAAGGCATCGCCAGTCTTATATCGCTGTTCGAGTTTGTATGCTGCCGACAAGTACTCCAAGCCAAGTTGATAGGTTGGGCTGGTGTGGTCTTGGGTGTACCAGAAACCTAAGTTATATAATGCTGACCCGTACCTTCTCACCAAGGCTTGATCGGCGGTGTCGAAGCTTCCCTCCAGTAATGCTTGGTCAAGCGCAGTCAGGACGAGCGCGAAGAGTCCAGACTGACTTCCACGATTAGCGACTTCCAAGGGGTTAGCGGGCTCGACGCCAAGCTGCTTCGCGGTCCTGCGGATTGTTTCATAATCATCGACCGCATCCTGCTGGGCTCGCTCGCTGTGATCGTCGGTACGGGTATAGAGCCCTTCGAGCGCATTGGTGACATACTGCTTAGCGAAGTCCTGTCGCGCTTCCTCGCACACGCGAGGATCACGGTACGCAACTACAGCGATATCGGCTGCTTGATCGTACTTGAGCCGCTTCACGAGGTCATTGATGGTGCTTTGGTGGGTGGCAGTCACCTGAACACATTCAGGAACAATGGTCGGAGTGGGAGTAGGTACAGTGGTAGGGGTTGGAACCCCCACCACTACTGCCTCGTTGATTGGAGGTGGTGTTTCCTGCCTGCCACCGCGGACAAACAGGAACACCACCGTGAGAGCTGCGATTACCCCGCCGACGAACAGAACGAGTTGGAATTGATTCGACCCCTTATTTGAGGTTGTCGATGCCGAACGTTCGTAATGAGCCGGCGTGGTGTACACATCAGGATTGTCCATGTGAGCCTCCTCGCTCTGGCTTTCTGCCGTTGCGTGACTGAATTTCCTTCAGTGCGAGCTTACGCACCTTGGTATCGTCGGCTGACGTCTCAGTCTCGACCTCGGGTTGAACCTCCACTTCCACTTCGGTTACGGGTTCAACCTCGACTTCGGGCATGGCCTCAACATCCTCCCCGGGTTCGGTTTCGATCAGGTTTACCAACAAATTGGTGTCGTCGGGTTCCTCGACGTCCATCGCGAGATCGTCGATCCCCCTGCCATCATCAGCCAACGGTTGCGCTAGAATGATCATCATTGGGACACTGACGGTGTCAGGTGAGAAGTCAGCTCCCAAGCTCACGTAGTGAATGAGCAGGTTGCGGTCGGTCTTCTCTCGCCACTCCGTAAGATTGGTGTTGACGCGGGTTGCAAAGGCAGGCATAACCTTTTGGTCGAGCGGCACGAGTACATACATCAGGCGAGTGTGTCCAGAGGAAGCAGCTGGTAGGGGTACCGCTTGAAGATCACGGTTGTTGTACATGTCTTGGATGCCACGAGTGACCTTGTCCTCAAGCCGACTCAGTTTGGTGTAGTATCCTTCCGGCTCCTTTCCAACCGCCTCAAAGTGTTTGACCGGCAGGGTATCTGCCCAAATAGCAAGGGTTGCATAGCGAACCTTGCGCTCAGGAGCAAACAGGTAGTGCAACGCGTTACCGATCGGGTTTGGTGAGGTTCCCAAGTCTCCGCCAGCACTCATGGCAGCAAACAGCAACTTCACCGCCAAATCGGAGCGATTGGCGAAGCGTCGGTTGTCGGTGATAAACGTACCATCGACCAACTGGTGAAACTCACGGCGCAAGGCAGGCAAGCGTTGGCGAACCACATCTTTCTCATCCAAGAGAGTAACCAAGTAGATGGATTTGTCAGGGAAACGTTCCTTGTAGAGGGCGATGATGACCTCCAACAAGGCTGCATGACCGCCTGGTGAGAGTACAATCACCAGGACTGCGTGGTCATCATTGAGTTCAAGATCGTCGAGCCACTTACGAGTCCATAAAATGACATCATTGAGCCATAACCGCCGTATGCGTTTTGCCTCCTCGGCCGTTTTACCCTGCAAACCATCTGGCAGGTTCGGACAGTCCAGCTGCGTGATTCGATTGTGGAAGCGCTCATCTATGCGTTTCAGGCAAGCCCGTCGTTCGCTACGTGCTAGATTGGCCAGGAACGAAGCAGCAATCGTCTCGTCGTTACCTACTCGCATGTGGTAGTCAATCATGCCGGGAAACTCATGCGTTGCGTATGAGCCAATCGACACAAAGGCTACCGACCCGCTTCGTTTCTTGGTTCCATCGTCAGGCCTGTGCTGTCGCAACTTATACAGATGGAGCATCTCCTCCGTAAGTTGCTTAATTGCTTCCGCCTTCTGCCCTCGCTTCTCCATCG
>JADDPY010000266.1:4626-10119 GCA_016781635.1 Rubrobacter sp. | reverse complement strand
GCTCTTCTGGTCCATCTGCGGCATCCCGCCCATCCCCGGCATGCTACCCGGGGAGACGGCTGCGGAATGCCCGTTGCCGTTCGCAGCAGCGCCACCGTTGGGGGAGACCGCGGAGATCCACTGCCGGTAAAGCCCGTAGGGGTCCGCGTATCCTCCGCTCTGTGCGCTCTTCATCGAGCCCGCCCAAACCCTGGAGGTATTCTCATACCATTGCCCCCACAGCTTCATGGGGTCCGCGAACGCCCCGTTGCTCCTCGCCATAATTGCCAAACCTCCCTGGCGTAAGCCGCCTGCAAGGCGCTTGAAACCTCTTATTAGGTAGCGCCTGATTCAATCGTGCCAGGATTATACTAGGAATCCGATCCGCGGTCCTGCATACACATATAGTTCTTGTGCACATACCTGCCCGAGATATGACTGGGGTGGTGTCGGGCTCCCTCCATCTCGACGCTGAAGGGGGAATATAGTGGGCTAGTGCCTGCCTACGAGTACGGTTCTGGAGAAGGGGCTTTGTCGGCTAATCGGGTCCGTCGGCGTACGAGATGAACTCGAGGAGTGAGCCGTCGGGGTCCCGGAAGTAGACGCTCGCGCCGGCGCCCTTTGCGCCGGTTCGCCTGGTGGGGCCGAGTTCGATCTCGACGCCGCGGCGCTTCAGGTGAGCTTCCGCGTCCCGGATGGGGCCGGGCCACTCGAAGCACAGGTCGCTCCCGCCAGGGGGGACGGGCCTCTTCGCGACCGGTTGTGACTCCACGCCCGGGCCGTGAACGTTGAGTTGCTCCCCGCCGAAGCGGTACGCCCAGCGGGAGCCCGCCGGGACAATCTCGGCTTCGAGCACGTCCCGATAGAAGGCGTTCGAGCGTTCCCAGTTTGAGACGTGGATCACGCAATGATCGAGCTTCACGCGCACGCCCGAAGCTGTGGCTTACGCTCCATGCGCAGCCCCTTCCCGGTCTCCGTGATCTCGCAGCTCACGCCTGAGGTACTTGCCGGTGGCGGTCTTCGGGAGTTCGTCCAGGAAGGCTATCTCGCGGGGGTATTTGTAGTCGGCCATGCGTTCCTTGGCGTAGGCGATAAGCTCGTCCTCGGTGACGCCGTCTCCTTCCTTGAGAGCGACAAAGGCCTTTACGGTCTCACCGCGGTACTCACTCGGGACGCCGACGACGGCGGCCTCCTTCACCTGCGGATGGGTGTAGAGGACATCCTCCACCTCGCGCGGCCAGACCTTGTAGCCGGAGACGTTGATCATGTCCTTTTTACGGTCCACGACGTAGAACCAGCCGTCTTCGTCCATGACCGCCACGTCGCCGGTGAGAAAGTAGCCGTCCTGGAAGGCCTTCTCCGTCTCCCCGGGCTTGTTCCAGTAGCCGGAGAAGATCATGGGCCCCCGGGCCGCGAACTCCCCCGGCTCCCCGACGGGGACGGCCAGTGATGGATCCTCGACGCTGACGAGCCGGGCCTCGCAACCCGGGACGGGGACCCCGATCGCTAGAGCGCCGGTCCCCTCGTCGACCGGCGCGTGCTTGCCCAGAGGCACGAAGTGGGTGGGGGAGGCGGTCTCTGTGAGGCCGTAGGCGTTGTGGACGTAGATCCCAAACTTCTCTTCAAACTGTTCGGTGATGCTCGGCGCTATGGGTGCCCCGCCGCTGTAGCACTTAGTCAACGAGGAGAGGTCGCGCGTCTCGGAGCCCGACACGTTCATGAGCGCGATAAACGCGGTTATCGCGCCGATGGTCATGGTAGGGCGCCACTTCTCGATCAAACGAAAAGCCTCCTCCGCATCGAAGCGGTGGAAGAGAACGAGCGGGACGCCGGCCACCCCGGCGAGCCCCGCGTGCCCTACGAGGCCGGTTATGTGAAACAGCGGCGCCACCCCGAATACGGAATCCTCGTCTCCTATCTGCATCCAGGCCTGGTACACCCGGGAGTTGAAGGCGATGCTCGAGTGCGTCTCGATGGCGCCCTTGGGCTTGCCGGTAGTCCCGGAGGTGTAGACGAGGTAGGCCGGGTCGTCGGCGGAAACGCGGACGCGGGCAGAGGGGGACGGCTCCACCCCGCCGAGCGCCTCGACGAGGTCTTCGGCCTCACCGGAGCGCCGCCGCTGCACGCCCCGGAGATTGGCCGGAGGCTCCCCGGCCGGCAGGAAGTCCAGCTCGCTCGTCGTCAAAACATGCTCTACGCCCGTCCCCGGCACCACCCCGCGGGCGACGTCCTGGTACAGGCTTTCGAGGGCTACCAGCACCCTCGCGCCCGAGTCGTTGAGGTGGTAGTCCAGCTCGCGGCTCTTGAGCATCGGGTTGATAGGGACGACGATGGCGCCACGTTTCCAGGCCCCATATTGGGCGATGAGAAACTGCGGGTTGTTCTGGGTGTAAACGGCTACCCTATCGCCTTTTTCGACGCCGTAAACGTCTAGTAGGGCGGCGAAACGGCCGGCGAGGTCGTCGAGCTTGCCGAAGGAGATCGTGGCGTCGAAGTATCGGATGGCATCCTGCTCGGGGACCCGTCGCGCCGATGCCTCGAAGAGGTCCACCATGCTTTCCTGCGGTAGGGGTAACTCCTCGGGCACGCGGTCCGCGTATAACTTCAACCACGGCTTGCTGTCGTAAGCGGAAAACGACATACGGCTCCTCCCAGCGGATCTCCCTTTTCCCAAATCGTATTGTTTCTTGCATGCGGGGCCCTGTCAAATTTCCGTGCGGGAGAACGGGGATCTTCGCGCGACCCCAGGCCGACGGAGTGTCGTGGGTCACATCGGCGGGGTGTTGCGAGATGGGTGAAGGGTATAACCGCCGTGTAAAAAAGATCGAAAGACTCGGGTTCTGACGGCTTGACGCCTTCCTTGTGGTCGGGCGCGGTTCGCGGTGTGGCGCCGGGTAGCATGGAGGTTGCTAATGACTGTAGCGGAAACTTCGAAGGTGGCGGGAGGTGTTACTCTCGTCGGCTCCTATAACTCCGGTGCCGAAAAGCGCTCGTACAAGCTGTACGTGCCGCAGGGTGACCGGGAGAGGCGGACCGCTCTGGTCGTTATGCTCCACGGCTGCATGCAGGGTCGGGATGCTTTTGCCGCCGGCACCAGAATGAACGAGATAGCCGAGCGGGAGAACTTCCTCGTTCTTTATCCGGCCCAGTCGGTGTACGCCCATAAGCTTGGCTGTTGGAACTGGCAGGACCCCCACCACCAGGAGAAGGGTAGAGGGGAGCCCGCGATCATCGCCGGGGTGACGCAGGCCGTCGCCGAGGATTACGAGATAGACCCCGGCTGCGTGTACGTCGCCGGGATGTCGGCCGGAGGGGCGATGGCGGGCGTCATGGGGGAGACTTACCCGGACCTCTACGCCGCCGTTGGCGTACATTCTGGCCTCGGGTACAAGGCCGCGCACAGCTTCTACTCTTCCGTCACGGCCATGAGGGCCGGTGCGCTCGTCTCCGGCGGGGCCGTACCGACGATCGTGTTTCACGGGGACGCCGACGCAACCGTTAACGTTGCCAACAGCGACCGGGCCCACGAGTGGCTGGATAGAGCGGGCGAACACGCAGACGGGCCCGAGGGCGCTAGAATCGGGCCAACGGAGGTTATCCAGGGCCGGGCCTCTGGCGGGCACAGGTACACCAGGTACGTTTATGCTGGCGGGAGCGGAGCGGCTGTGGAGAGGTGGGTCGTCCACAGGATGGGTCACGCATGGTCGGGGGGCAGCGCGATGGGGACCTATACGGATGCCAGGGGTCCGGACGCCTCCGAAGAGATGATCCGCTTTTTCCGCGAGAACAGCCGGTAAGCCCGCCACGGGGAAGCCGGACTTCCCACACCCCTCGAGATCTCCGGTGCTCGGCTTTTAAAAAGTCGGTGTCGGACTGCTCAATACCGCTGCCCGGTCGAGGGGAGTGCCCGTTATGGTCGTGGTTTGCCGGGTAGAGGAGCCGCGGTTGCCGCAGGATTCCCCCATCGTTATATTGCCGGGCGTACGGTGGGGGGAAACTCCAGAATAAGAGGAGGAGGATCGCGATGGCCACGCAGGGCAACGGTGGACACGAGAACATCTTTACCATGGAGGCCACGCCCATAAAATATGGGCCCGGGGCTTCGGAAGAGGTCGGCTGGGAGCTCAAGCGGATGAGGGTCGGGCGGGTCATGCTCGTCTCGGACCCCGGGATAGTCGCCTCGGGGATCGCGCCGCACATACGGGAGCTTATAGAGGCGGAGGGGATAGAGGTCGAGGTCTGGGACGGCTCCCGGGTCGAGCCGACGGCCGACTCGCTGCAGGCCGCGGCGGACTTCGCCCGGGACGGCAACTTCGACGGGTTCGTCGCGGTGGGGGGCGGCTCCAGCATCGACACCGCCAAGGTCTCCGACCTTATCGCCACGCACGGCGGCGAGATCATGGACTATGTCAACGCCCCCGTCGGCGGCGGTAAGAAGCCGCCGAGCCCCCTGAAGCCCCTGCTCGCGGTCCCGACGACCGCGGGGACGGGGGCCGAGGCCACCACAGTAGCCATCCTGGACATCCCGGATCAGAAGGTGAAGACCGGCATCTCGCACCAGTACATGCGCCCGGACCGGGGCGTCGTCGACCCGCTCCTGACGATGACGATGCCGTCCGAGGTCACCTCCTCCTGTGGCCTCGACGTGGTCTGTCACGCCGCCGAGTCCTACCTCACCAAGCCCTACAACGAGCGCCCGAAGGTCGACAACCCAAACGATCGTCCGCCTTACCAGGGGGCCAACCCGATCGCCGACATGTGGAGCGCGAAGGCCCTGGAGTTCGGCGGAAAATACCTCCGTCGCGCGGTGCACAACGGCGAGGATGTCGAAGCGCGGGGTGCCATGATGCTCGGGGCCTCGCTCGCCGGTGTCGGCTTCGGCTCCGCGGGCGTCCACATCCCGCACGCCTGCGCCTACCCGATCGCTGGCCTCAAGCACGTCTACGAGCCCGAGGGTTACCCCAAGGATCACCCGTTCGTACCGCACGGCTGGTCCGTGATCGTCACGGCTCCGGCCGCCTTCCGGTTTACGTACAGCGCCATGCCGGAGCGCCACCGCGAGGTCGCCGAGCTTCTCGCCGGTGAGAAGATAAAGAACGCCGACGAGAACACGCTCCCGGAGATCATTATCCAGATTATGAAGGACGTGGGCGCCCCGAAGGGCGTGCGCGAGCTCGGTTACGACGAGAGCGACATCGACGCTCTCATCGAGGGCGCGATGAAGCAGCAGCGCCTCCTCGTGGGCGCCCCGAAGGACGTCACCGAAGACGACCTTGCGAACATCTTGCGCGAGTCGATGGAGAACTGGTAAGAGAGCTAGTCAGCGGTCTGCCAGGAAGGGGGCCGGGCATGAAGCCCGGCCCCCTTTTTCTACTCGTAGTACTCGGGGGCCTTCTTGAGGGCTTGGAAAGCTTCGGCGTCGTGGCCGTAGCCCATGACGGCGTCGTGCTTGCGGGAGAGTTGCTTGATCTTGTACATCGAGTCGAAGTAGGCGACGGTGTCGTAGACGATGCC
>JADDPY010000266.1:0-4535 GCA_016781635.1 Rubrobacter sp. | reverse complement strand
CCTATGAGGCCGGGGGTGTGGCCGGGCCAGTGGTGGAGGTGCAGGTCGGGCGCAAGCTCGAGGTGCGGGCCCATCATCAGCTCGTAGTTCAGGTTGGGCAGGTCGAACTCGACTTTGGCGTAGGCGCCGGCGAAGTCCTCCGGGCCCGTGTGCGTCACCTTCAAGGAGTGCGCGAGCTCCTTGTCGTGGACGATGATCCCGCGTTGTCCGGCCTTCGTGCCCCGGAAGAAGTCCAGGCAGCCGCAGTGGTCGACGTGCAGGTGCGAGATCACCACGATGTCTATGTCGCTCATCTTGAGGTTCAAGGCCTCGAGCTGCTGGGGCAGGTACTGGTCCTCCCTGGCACGGTACGGGAAGACGCCCTGCAAAGCTTCCGGCCAACGGTTGTCCCACTCGGGGTGGCAGGTGCCGTCGAAGAGGACGTAGCCGAGTTGCGGGTGCTCGACGAGGACGGTGTACGTCGGGACGGTGACCCACTCGTTGGTAGGGTTCTTGTCGCCGACGGTGGCGGGGTGGGGGTTCAGGATCAGCCACGCCAGGTCTAGCTCCAACGCCCCGTTATCCAGCACGTATAACTTCATTCTTGAGGAACTCCTTTCCACGGTTTCCCTTTAGCACGGCGCATTTTATAGCGGGGAAGATTCTTGCGGCAAACGCGCCCCCGCTCGCAATGTGGCTCCGTCGGGATGGGCCGCGAGGCTTTCACGCGTGCGGCCTCCGGCAGCGGAGCCCGCACGCGTGACCGTGGTTTCTGACCGCGAGGGCGCAGATAAGGTAATCTTGCGCGACTCTTGAGCACGCACGAGGAGGTCCGGCTTTGCCCTTCGAGATCAAACCGACAGACCCGGCAGGTCCCGGGGAGACCCCACGCGCCAGCGTGCTCTCCGACGACGACTGGGGCAGGGTGCTCGCCCTCGCGCGGCGTCACGGCTTCGACCCGCACGGGGAGTACGAAAACCTCCTGAACCTCGAACCTGGCGAGAGCGGCGACCTGGGCATCGCAGCCTCCCAGAATCTGGCCGTCGCTCTGAGCGAGGCCCTCAGGGAGGAGACCACGGCCCCTGGAGCCCGCAGCGAGGACGAACCCGGCATCCGGGTCGGTCCCCCCGATGAACCCGGGATGCAGGTGGATTGGGCGAAGGCCAGAAACGTCGGCGAGATCTCCGAATCAGGCTCGATGTCCGTGACCCGACTGCCCTGAAGTTGGCCTCCCCGGAGCCACGAGCGGAGCCTCATCCGGGACGCGTATGCTTGCACCGTCTTATTTGTATATACTAGTCTTAATATTAGCGGTCCCGCGTAAGCAAAAAAGCGCAGAGGGTGGGTGCCGAGGCCGGGCTTTGTGGTATGCCCGAGAGCCCGCTCATCCGTAAGTAGCTCGCTTGCGGCGGGGGAGGGGAGACTGTAAGGCATGCAAGACCGCGACACTGTTCACCAGAAATCCGGCAAGGCTAACTTCGACCTCATTTACGATTCCGAGGATCCAAGGGAGTATTTCAACACCCTCGGGGAGTTCGACTACTGCGTGCCCCGGCACGGCCAGCGCGTCTTTCGCTCTCTCGCCCAATCCTTGCGCGAAGAAAAGGAACGCGGCGGGGACGACCCTCGCGAGCTCGACGTCGTGGACGTCTGCTGCTCTTACGGGATAAACGCCGCCCTGCTCAAGCACGACCTCACCCTCGACGACCTCTACGCGCGCTACGGCTCCGCCGAGGTTGCGGGCCTCTCCGGTGAGGAGCTGGTCGAGGCCGACGCCGCGTTCTACCGGGAGCGTCAGATGGGGGAGAGGCCCAATCTGGTCGGCGTCGACATCGCCCAGAACGCGGTCTCTTATGGTGTGCGCTCCGGGCTCCTCGACGCGGGTTTCGCCGAGAACCTGGAGGAGGACGAGCCGACGGGCGAGCTCGGCCGGGCAGTCGCGGGCGCGGACCTACTGACCGTGACGGGCGGCATCGGTTACGTCTCCGAGCGCACCTTCGGTAAGCTGCTCGATCGGGTGACGGCCGGGCCGGAGGGCAGCGTGCCGTGGGTCGCCGCCTTCACGCTCCGCTGGGTCTCCTACGAGGAGATCTCCAGCGCCCTCTCCGAGTACGGCCTCGTCACCGAGAAGCTGTCCAGCCACACGTTTACCCAGCGACGCTTCACCGACGATACGGAGCGTGACTACGTCCTCGGCGAGCTCGCCAACATGGGCGTGGACACCGCCGGCAAGGAGGACGAAGGCTGGTACCACGCTAACTTCTACCTCTCCCGCCCCGCCGACGAGGCCAAGACGCCCGTTCAGGAGTTGCTAGCCCCGGTCTTATAGGGGCGGCAGCGGGGCCCTAAGCAGTCGCGAAGCGGCCTATCACCCGTCCAGGGCGGACGGGACCGAGGTAGTCGCGGAAGATGCGGTAGTAAGCTACCTCTTCGCGGGTTCGGAGGGGCGGCTCTATGCCGTCGTGCTCGCGTTCGAACTCTTCCTGGGTGACGGTCTCCTCCATCTTCTCCTTCAAGACCGAGGAGGCGCCGGAGCCGTCGCCGAACTGCTCCTTCTTGCGCCACAGGAAGTCCTCGGGGAGCCAGCCGTCGAAGGCCTGGCGGAGGAGGCGCTTCTCGGGCTGGCCGGGGCCCGAGAGCTTCCAGCCGGCGGGGAGCGAGAGCCCGAGCTCGATCATGTCGAGCTCCAGGAACGGCACCCGGGCTTCGAGACCGTGGGCCATCGTGACGCGGTCGCAGCGCTGGAGGTTCAAGTTATGGAGGCCTTCTACGGTTCGGACCAGCTCGTCGTGCAGGTCACCCTCGGTCGCGAAGTCCGTTAGGTACTCGTAGCCCGCGAAGATCTCGTCCGCACCCTCCCCGGTGAGGACGACTTTGACGTGTTCGGCGGCAAACCGGGCGAGGATGTAGTTCGGCACCGCGCTCCTGACCAGCGACGGGTCGAAGGACTCGATGCAACGCACGACCTCCGGGAGGACTTCCAAGGCTTCCTCGGCCGTGTAAACGCTCTCGTGGTGCTCCGTGCCCAGGTGCTCCGCTACGGCGCGGGCCGCTAAGAGGTCCGACGAGCCCGCGAGGCCAACGGCGAAGGTCTTGAGCTTCTCGCCCCGCTTTGCGTACCAGCGAGCGGCGATCGCGGCGACGAGGCTAGAATCCAGGCCCCCCGAGAGGAAGACGCCTACCGGCACGTCCCCCATCATCTGGCGCTCGACGGTTTCTATCAGCCTCTCCCGCACGAGCGTCAGCATCTCCTCCGAGATCGGTGCTCCGGGCTCGGAAGGCCCGTCGAAGCGGTTCAGGGCCTCGTCCTTCTCCGGGACGGGGGCTCGAAACCGCTTTAGCCCCCCCTCGGGCGTCCAGTAGTGGCCGGGCGGAAAGGCCTCGACCTCCCCGAGCCAGTCATCGTCGTAGGCCCCGAGCTCCGAGGCGAAGACGGTCCGGCCGGCCCGTTGCGCCCAGTAGAGCGGCTTGATGCCCACCGGGTCCCGGGCGGCGACGAAGGAGCCGTCTTCCCCGGCGATAACGAAAGCGTACATACCTAGGAGGTCTTTAAGGGCCTCGGGGCCGCGCTCGGCCACGAGGTGCAGGGCGACCTCGTTATCCGAGCTCGTGGAGAAGCTTCCGTCGGAGAGGGTGCTCTTGACCTCCTCGTGGTTGTAGATCTCCCCGTTGCCGATCAAGGAGAGGTTGCCCCGGGCGGTCTCCAACGGCTGCTTGCCGCCCGAAACATCCACGATCGAGAGGCGCCGGTGGCCGAGCCAGGCGTCGCCGATACGTGTCGTCCCTTCATCGTCGGGACCGCGGTGGGTAAGCCGGGAGAGCATGCGCTCCGCCTCCTCGGGGTCGAGCTTGCCGTGCTGGGCCACAATGCCGCACATCGGATACCGTCCTCCATCTCGCCTCTCGGATCTAGCAGACTATCTTCGACGCCCGGGGCGGGTCCGTCAATCCGACACCTGGACAATTCTCAGGGTCCACGGCCCCTCGATCCTCATACGGACGGCCGTTGTGGAGGAAAACTACGGCCGGTTAACCTTCTTCCGGATGGTCGAAAACGGCCGCGCGACGACTGCATGGGGAGAGGGGGCGCGATGAGAGAGCTGGGTGAGGTCACGCCGGTCCCGGCCGCGAGAAGCGAAGCGAGCCGCGCCTCGGCGCCGCTTGTCGCGGCCCTGAGCCTCGGGCCGGTCCCCGGTGACGTGCGCGGCAACCTCCGTCTGGCGGAGCGGGAGATACGGGCCGCCAAGCGTCTCCACCCAAGCCTCCGCTATATCGTGCTCCCCGAGCTGTTTACCTGCGCCTACACGGATCTCGCCTCCGTCCACCGCCACGCCGAGAACGCGCGCAGTGGACCTTCCGCTCGCTTCTTCTGCCGGCTTGCCCGGGAGGTCGGCGTCTACCTGGCATACGGCTTCCCCGAGAGGCGGCCCGGTGGGGTCGCGGATAGCGTGAACCTCGTCGGTCCGGGGGGCGTCCTTGCGACTTACGCGAAGAAGCACCTCGTCCGGGAGACCGGAGAGCATCACGTCTTCGTCCCCGGTGACGGGCCGGTCGTC
>JADDPY010000531.1 GCA_016781635.1 Rubrobacter sp. | reverse complement strand
CACGTCTTCTCGGAAAGCCCTGATCTTCTCGTCGTCTCGCTCGGGCACCGGGTAGCTCGTCTGGGAGAAGGAAGGCACCTCCTGGGTCATCTCCCTGCCCTCGGCCTCCCACTTGATCCTCCCGCCGTCCATCACCTTGACGTTCTCGTGGCCGAAGAGGCGGAAGACCCACAAGGCGTAGGTGGCCCACCAGTTGTTCTTGTCCCCGTAGAAGACGACGGTGGTGTCGGGGGTGATGCCCTTCTCGGCGCACAACTCGGCGAATCGCTCGGGGTTTACGTAGTCACGGGTTATGGGGTCGTTTAGGTCCTCGACCCAGTCGACCTTGACGGAGTTGGGGACGTGTCCGACGTCGTAGAGGAGGACGTCCTCGTCGCTCTCGACGATGCGCACGCCCTCGTCGTTGAGGTGCTCGGCCACCCACTCGGTCGTCACCAACGCCTCCGGGTGCGCGTAGCCCTTCTCTTCTATTTGCTTCTCGGTCACGGTTCTCCTATCTCTTCTTCCAAACACACGAGGGGCTATTCTAAACCATATACGACAAGCTTTGTCGTATATGGCCAGCCTGGAGGGTCGAGGGGTATACTCCCCGACCATGAGAGCACATGGTAGTTACGAGGATCTAATCGATATGGCGGTATCCGGTGGCGCTTTGGGGCGCGAGGAGGCCCATGATCTGGGGCGGTTGGCCTACGGGAACCCGGGTCCGGCGATGGAAGCCGCGGCGGGGGTACGAGACCGTCTGTTCGGCCCGAGAATTTCGTACTCACGCAAGGTCTTTATCCCGCTGACGAAGCTTTGCCGGGACAATTGCGGGTACTGCACTTTCGCGCACGGGCCACGGCCGGGCGAGAGGGCCTACCTTACGCCCGAGGAGGTACTGGAGATCGCGCGGGCCGGCGCCGAGGCCGGGTGCAAGGAGGCGCTCTTCACGCTCGGGGACAAGCCGGAGAAGCGTTATCCCGAGGCGAGGGAAGAGCTCCGGGAGATGGGCTTCTCCACCACGATCGATTACCTCGGCCATTGCTGTCGTCTCGTCCTGGAGGAAACGGGTCTCCTACCTCACGCGAACCCGGGAGTGCTCTCCGAGGACGAGATCCACGCGCTGCGAGGGGTCTCGGTCTCGCAGGGGATCATGCTGGAGGGGATCTCCGAGCGCCTCCTGGGGCGCGACATGGCCCACTGGGCTTCTCCGGACAAGGTGCCAGCTCGCAGGCTGGAGACGCTGGAGGCCGCGGGCCGTCAGGGGGTGGCATTTACGACGGGTATCCTCATCGGGATCGGGGAGACGGTCGAGGAGCGGGTCGACGCACTCCTCGCGATCCGCGAGGTTCACGAGCGCCACGGTCATATACAGGAATGCATCGTCCAGAACTTCCGGGCGAAGCCGGGGACGAGGATGTCCCTCTCCCCCGAGCCATCCGAGGACGAGATGCTCGCTACCATAGCTCTCGCCCGGCTCTTTCTGCCCGGCGACGTCACGGTGCAGGCGCCGCCGAACCTTGCGGGTAGCGCGGCAAACGCCGGACAATCCTACGCCCGTTACATAGAAGCCGGCATCAACGACTGGGGCGGGGTCTCCCCCGTCACACCGGACCACGTCAACCCCGAGCGGCCCTGGCCTCATCTCGAAGAGCTGGGGAAGGCGACGGAGGCCGAGGGGTACCTGCTGCTGGAGCGTCTCGCGCTGCATCCATCCTATGCGCTCGGCATAGAGCGGTGGGTGGACGAGGGGCTACGCTCGCGGGTGCTGTCGGGCATGGACGCCGAGGGGTTCGCCCGGGCGGAGGACTGGTCTCCCGGTACGACCGAGGAGATCCCCGCCGGGGCGGTTGGGGAGGCGCGTGGGGGCCGTCCCTCGAAGATGCGCCCCGAGTTCGTGCGGGCGCTCGCGGGCGCCGGGGAGCGGGACCTGGACGAGGGCGGGATCTCCCTGCTCTTCACTGCCCGCGGCGCGGAGCTTTCGGAGCTCTGTCGGGTGGCCGACGAGCTACGGCAGGAGGTTAGCGGCGACGAGGTCACCTACGTCGTCAACCGGAACATAAACTACACAAACCAGTGCTACTTCCGGTGTCGCTTCTGCGCCTTCTCCAAGGGTCCGAAATCCCTCAACCTGCGCGGTGACCCGTACCTGCTGGAACCCTCGGAGGTTGCCCGGAGGGCGCGCGAGGCGTGGGAGAAGGGCGCGACCGAGGTATGCATGGTCGGGGGTATTCACGCGAAATTCACCGGTGAGAACTACCTCGGGTATCTGCGGGCCGTCAAGAACGAGGTGCCGGGGATGCACGTCCACGCCTTCACGCCGCTGGAGGTCTTCCAGGGGGCTCAGACGCTCGGCCTCTCCGTCGAGGAGTTTTTGGTGGACCTGAAGGATGCGGGCCTCGGGACGCTGCCCGGAACCGCCGCCGAGATTCTGGACGACGAGATCCGCGAGATCATCTGCCCGGACAAGGTGAACACGCAGGAGTGGTCTGACGTGATGCGCGCCGCGCACGCGGTGGGGCTCCGCTCGACCGCAACGATAATGTTCGGTCACGTCGATGGCCCGATAAACTGGGCCCGCCACCTCATGGTCCTACGCGATATCCAGGCCGAGACCGGTGGCTTCACGGAGTTCGTCCCGCTGCCGTTCGTGCATATGGGGGCGCCGCTCTTCCTACAAGGGCGCAGCCGGCGCGGACCGACCTTCGCCGAGACGGTGAAGATGCACGCCGTCGGGAGGATCTCGCTGCACGGCTACATAAACAACATCCAGGTCTCCTGGGTGAAGCTCGGGGAACAGGGCGCGAAGCTCTGCCTCCAGGCCGGCTGCAACGACCTCGGTGGCACCCTCATGAACGAGAGTATCTCGAGGGCGGCCGGGGCGAGCCATGGCCAGGAGATGACGCCCCCGGAGCTGGAGCGCATGATCTCCGAGATAGGTCGCACCCCTCGGCGCCGCACCACGCTCTACGGCACGCCCGAGCGAGCGTACTCCCCCGCTCGATAGCCGGGAAGGGAGGAACCCCGGTGGGGGCGGCATCTCAGTCCCGATACACCACGAGATTGTCGAGCGGCCTGCGCGGGCGACGCTTCGGTGGGTCGCCCGCCGCGTAGCCGAGGGTGAGTAGGGCGTGCGGGACGAGTTCGGGGTCGAGGCCGAGGGCCGTCGTCACCTCCTCCGGACAAAAGAGCGGCGCGCACATCCAGCCGGCGTCGAGGCCCTGCTCGTAGGCGGCGAGCAGGGCGTTCTGCGCGGCTGCTCCTAGCGACTGAACAGCCATTACCGTCTCGTTGCGCTGGCGCTCGGGGTCGGGGTAGGCGTCGAGGTCTCCGGGGTACAGGCAGAGCAAGAGCAGGACGGGCGCGTCGAGGAGGCGCCCCCGTGAGCCCTCCAGCCGCTTCTCCACCACGGCTGCGTCCTGGCCGTCCATCTCAAGGTTTCTGCGCCACTCCTCCCCCATCGCGTCCGCGAGGCGCTTCTTCGTCTCCGATTGCGTGACGACGGCGAAGCGCCAGGGCTGCGTGCCGTGCGGCGAGGGGGCCCAACGAGCGGCCTCCACGACCTTGTCGATAACTACGCCGGGCACCTCGCGGTCGAGGTAGCGTCGTACGGAGCGGCGCCCCCTGAGGGCGTCCAGCAACGGCTCGGCGCCACCGCTCGCGACGTCGAGCGCGCCCCAGGAAGCGACGCGTTCGGGGTGAACGGAGATAACGGGGCTCTCCCCTATCCGCATCCCTTCGTACTGCTGGTACTTGCCGCGTAGAAGCCTGACGGCGGCGGTGTGCTCATCCACGCCGGGCTCTAGTAGCCCGGCCCGGCCCCGCACCATGACGTACGCTAGAAGGTCCCAGTCCTCGGCGTATCGGTCCGCCACCAGGGCAACCCGCGGGTTTTCGAGGATGTTGCGGACGCGCTTTAGGCGGGTGACGCGAACGTCTTTGGGCTTCTCGTCGAGGGCTATGTACAGGTTTCGTCCATTGTAAGCGAAGCAGACGGGGATCGAGTGCGGCGCACCGGCTGCGTCCGCCGTGGCGAGCCTGGCGACGCGTTGGCGCGTGAGGAAGGCGGTCTCATCCGCCGATAGGATGCCGGTCTCCGCCCTCAAACGGCCCTCTCCCTCACGCGCTCGCGGACCTTCGGGGCTACCCCGGAGGCAAAGAGGCGCATGTTGGCGAGGGCCGCCTCGTGGGTGATGCCGGGTAGGCGGCCCCAGAAGCAGAGGTGATCGTAAGGGACCTCGTCGTGGAGGGCTATAAGCTTGTCGGCCACCTCGTCCGGAGTCCCTACAAAGAACTTGTCGCGGTCGAGGTCCTCGGGGCGGAGGCGATGAGGCGTCGGGCCTTCGGGGTCTGCTCCCCACTCGGCGTATCGGCTCGCCTGGTAGGCCAGGCCGGGCGCTACGAGGTCCCAGGCCCTCTCGCCGTTCTCGTGGACGAATACGGTGGTGGAGGCGTAGAAGGGGAAGGACGAGGCGTCGCGGCCACGCGCTCGAACCCTCTCTTCGAGGACGGCGTGCGTCTCCCCGAGGGGCACCCGGCCGCTGGAGGCGAGGAAACCGTCGGCGAGGCGGGCCGCGCGGTCCAGGGCGGGCTCGGTGTAGCCGCCGAGGTAGATCGGGATTTCCCTCCCCGGACGCGGCTCGAAGGGGAGGTCGGGCAGACTCCAACGTCGGCCCTCATGGCCCGTACGCCCCTCGTTCCACGCGCGACGGATGATCTCGACCCCCTCCTCCAACAGAGACGGCCGGTTCTTGCGGTTGAACCCCAGAGCATCGAACTCGTGCTGGACGTACCCGAGACCCACCCCGAGGATGAACCGTCCCCCGGAGAGAAGGTCGACCACCGCCGCGTCCTCGGCGACGCGCAACGGATGGTGCATCGGGAGGAGCAGGACGTTGGTCCCGATCCCGATGCGAGTCGTACGGGCCGCGATGGCGGCGGCGACCACGAGCGGCGAGGGGAGGTAGCCGTCGTCGACGAAGTGGTGCTCGGAGAGCCACACGTCCGAGAAGCCCAGAGCCTCGCCCTCGGAGATCTCCTCCAGGCACTCGGCGTAGAAGTCCACATACCTACCCGTAAACGGCATCTCCTGCCGGAAGTCGTACCACAGCCCGAAGGTCGGGACACCGCTGTCAGCCAAAGCTTGCCTCCCTCGAAATCACCACGTCGCTGCATACTTTAACCTAGAGGTGTCCCACAGCTACATGTTAGGAGCATGTGATAATCTAAATAACATGACCAAAATGATACAGATACGCAACGTACCGGACGATCTGCACCGTACGCTGAAAGTTCGCGCAGCGACGATGGGCATGACGCTTTCGGATTACTTGCTCTCCGAGATAGAGCAGGTGGCTGAGAAGCCTACTATGCAGGAGTGGCTGGAGATGGTGAAGCATCACGAGCCTGTGGAGGCCGACGAGCCGCCCGAGGTCACCATACGACGGATGCGAGACGCTGGCGACCCGCGCGACCTCGGCTAACGGCTTTTGATCGTCCTTGATGCTTCCGCTGCGATCGCCGTGCTCCTGAACCTCGATGGTAGCTCGGCAGGCATCCGCGAGAGAATCGGAAGGTCGAGTGGAGGTCTGCACGTCCCACACCTCTTCGACGTCGAGGTGCTTCACGCGATCCGCCGCCATACCTTGAGAGGCGCGCTATCGGTTTTACGAAGCTACCAAGCCTCGGAGGCTCTGCGGAACATGAGGGCAACGCACTACCCGCACACCGCGCTTTTACCCCGTATGTGGGAGTTGCGCGAGAACCTCACCGCCTACGATGCAGCCTACGTGGCTCTAGCTGAAACCCTCGACGCGCCTCTGATCACGAAGGACGCTCGGTTGGCCCACGCTTCGGGGCATCGCGCCACGGTGGAGCTATACAGGTAGCTGTAGCCCCTCGTTCGTAACCCGCCGGGCGGCTGGGGAGCCAAACGAGCGACACACCATCGACGGGCGCCGACCGCGCCTCAAACGCCGCGGCGGTTACCGTAGACCAGAACGTGCAGCTGCGGCAGGACCGTAACGTCGTTCCACCCGTCGGCGACGACCTTTTCGGCCAGCCAGGCGTACCTGTTCAGGAGGCCGCCGACGTCGGGCTCCGTGGCGTCGTCCGGCGCCGCGCCGGGCGGGTTGTCGTTCCCGACCTGAAGGTACATCGGGACCCCGGGGTACCTCGTAGCCACGTTTCTCGCGTAAGCGTAGTCCGCATCGTTCATCACGACGACTTTCAGGAGGACGTCGGTGTGCGGCCCGCCCGACCCGACGCAGCGGTCCAGCTTCTCCCAATCCGTCTCCATGTTCGAGCTCGGCGGCTTCGGAGAGATCGTCAGGTAGTCGAGCTCGGCGAACCATGGCTTCGAGACCGTCCCCTGGGTCTCGATGGCGAAGGTGTAACCGTGCTCGTGGCCGAGTTGGATCAGGCCCCCGAGCGGCTGCAACGCGGGGTTGCCGCCGGAGAGGGTGACCAGGATCGGCTTCGGCGAGAGCCTGCGCACCTCACCGAAGATCTCCTCTGCGGCCATCTTGCGCCAGGAGCCGCGGTGCTCGGGCAGGACGGCGAAGAGGCTGTCGCAGAAGCTGCAACGGTAATCGCACCCACCGGTCCTCACGAATACGGTAGGACGCCCGATCACACCGCCTTCACCCTGGATTACCGGCCCGAAGAGCTCCGAGACGGCTATGGCTTGTTCTCTGGAAGCGGTCCTCACGGCCGGCGCTCCGGACGATACTCGGCCCACGTCTTCTGCGTCTCGCTCACCCTGACGGCCGCGACCTCGGGCCACAGGGAGCTCGCGAAGTCGTAGAGCCAGCGGGCCAGGTTCTCGGCGCTCGTCACGCCGGGCACCACGTCGTTGAGGTTGCGGTGGTCCAGTTTATCGTCGACAAAGTTCTTGAAGGGCGCGAGCTCGCCGTAGTCGCGCACGAAGCCGTCCGCATTCAACTCCGCGCTCTCCAGCACGACCTCAACACGGTAGGAGTGACCATGCAAATTGGAGCATTTGTGCGAGGGCGGAAGGTGGTCCAATTGGTGTGACGCCTCGAAGGTGAACTCTTTCGTGATGATGTACATCTCTAGCTCCGACGGTCTGTCGGCTTAGTGCCGTTCTCGGGGGTATGCATTCGTCTAATCTTACCGCGTCGGTGCGAGAGTTGGGGTCAGGAGGTCGAGCCGTGATCCGGGTCGCGGTACACGGTTGGATCGGGAACCCCGGCTAGCTCGAAGGCCTCCTTGCGCTCGTTGCAGGTACCGCACAGACCGCAGTGGACCTCCCCGCCCTCGTAGCAACTCCAGGTGTCTTCGAAGGGCACGTTCAGCGCGGCTCCTATCTCCACGATCTCGGCCTTTGTCTTGTCGATAAAGGGGGTGTGGAGGCGCAGGGACTCGTCGCCGAACCCCTCGACGGCCTCGCGCTGCATGGCGTCGAACGCCCTCACGAAGCTCGGGCGGCAGTCCGGATATACGTAGTGGTCCCCGGCGTGCATCCCGGCGGCGACAATCTTCGCGCCCCCCGAGACGGCGACGCCGTAGGCGACGGAGAGCATGATGGAGTTGCGGTTGGGGACGACGGTTACCGCCATGTTCTCGGCGGCGTAATGACCGTGCGGGACGTCGACCCCTTCCGTCGTAAGAGCGGAGCCGGTGAGGAGCCGGCCCACACCCGAGAGGTCCACGACGTCGAAGTTCGCCCCGAGCCTCGCGGCGCAGAGCCTGGCGTACTCGATCTCCTTGGCGTGACGCTGGCCGTAAGCCATCGAGAGGAGGTGCAGGCCGTAACCCTCGGAGGCGAGCAGGTAGGCGAGGGTGACCGAGTCCATCCCGCCGCTGACGATGGCGACCGCTCTGTTATCATCCATTGAGTAAGGCTCGCCTCCTTTCGGCGGGTGCGTAATGTTCCGGAGATCGTCGCGCAGATTATAGGAGATGGAGCGCCCGTTTCGGACTCTCATCCCGCGCGACGCAGTTTTACTCCCGAGAAAGGAACCATGATAGAAGACACGCGGCCCTTAGAAGACGTGCAGGGCCGGCCGGACAAGCGTGGCATAGACATAAACCAGGCCGGCGTCAGGGACCTGCGCTACCCGATCACCGTCCTGGACCGTGCCCGGGGCGAGCAGCAAACCGTAGCGAGCCTGAGCATGTCCGTGGGCCTCCCCTACCGCTTCAAGGGGACCCACATGAGCCGCTTCGTCGAGGCCATAGAAGAACACCGCGGCGAGATCACGATGCGAACCCTGCCCACCATCCTGCGGGAACTCAGGGGACGCCTCGATGCCGAGAGCGCCCGCGTGGAGGCGAAGTTCCCCTACTTCCTCGAGCGTGAAGCCCCCGTGAGCGGTAAGAAGGCGCTCATGGACTACGACTGCTTCTTTCTCGGTGAGTCCAGCGGCTCGGACGAGGATTTCGTTCTCGGCGTGCGCGTCCCGGTGACCAGCCTGTGCCCGTGCAGCAAGGCCATCAGCGACTACGGTGCTCACAACCAACGAGGGTACGTGACCATCGAGATACGGCCGCGAAGGACCGCCGGGGAGGGGCCGGATCTCGTGTGGATCGAGGAGATCGTGGAAGTGGGAGAGCGTTCGGGCTCGTCACCGGTCTACCCGCTCCTCAAGCGCCCCGACGAGCGGCACGTCACCATGCAGGCGTACGACAACCCGGTCTTCGTCGAAGACATGGTGCGCAACGTCGCCGAGGAGCTTCGGGGGGACGCACGGATCTCCTGGTTCCGCGTTCAGGCAATCAACGAGGAGAGCATCCACAACCACAACGCCTTCGCCGAGATCGAGTGGACCCGTCCGGGGTAGATACATCTACCAAGAGAGCAGCGTGTACATCCACGCCTCGCTGGGATCCGCCGCCAATAAGAGAAACTAGAGGGGAATCGTTATGGACGAGAGACAGGCATCGTGGGAGGACCTCAAGCGGCAGGCGACCGAGCGCCTTGGAGCCAACGCGGTCTTCGGCGAAGGTCCGGTAGGGGCAACCGTCGCCATCGTCGGCGAGGCCCCGGGGGAGCAGGAGGATCGCGCCGGCAAGCCGTTCGTGGGCCGGGCCGGCAAGCTCCTGAACGAGCTCCTGGAGGAGGCCGGCATAGACCGCTCCGAGGTCTACGTCACCAACACCGTCAAGGTCCGGCCGACGGCCGAGAAGGACGGGCGGATCAAGAACCGCCCGCCGAGGGTCGGGGAGATTCGGGAGGGCATCGAAATCCTGATCCCCGAACTAAAGGCGATCGGACCCGACGTCCTCGTCTTGCTCGGCAACACGCCGTCGAAGGCTCTTATAGAGAAGTCCTTCGCCATGAAAAAGGACCGCGGCGTGCTACGAGAGTCGATCCTCGACCTGCCCGCCATCGCAACCTACCATCCCGCCTACCTCCTGCGCCTTCAGGGCAGCCCCGCATACGACGAGGCACGCGAGACCTCGATCGGGGACTTGAAGACCGCCCGCGACGCCGCGAAGGGCTAGGTCAGAAGCAGACGGGCGCCGACGAAGATCAGCATGCACGCGAGGATGACGCGCAGGGGCTTGCCGGGGATGTAAGGCGCTAGGCGGCTCCCCACGAGGACGCCGGGGACGCTGCCCAGCAGAAGCGTGCCGGCCAGCCCCCAATCCACGTTGCCCTGCGAGGCGTGAGCAAGGCCGGTGACGAGTGAGAGGACGGTGGCGTGGGCGATGTCCGTACCAACAACCACGGCGGGCGCGAGAGGATATAGAAGCAGCAGGATAATCGCCATGATGCTCCCGGAGCCTATGGAGGTGAGCCCTACGAGGTACCCGCCCATTGCTCCAAATAAGATGGTAAACAGGCGCCGTTTGAGGCTCATGCGACTCTTGCCATCCCAGGTCGGTTTAACCGGGCTAGCCGAGCGGTCGCGCATGAAAAAGGTTCGGAAGATAAGGGAAGCCCCCACCAAGAGTAGGGTGGCCGCGATGATCGTTATCATGATCGAGCGAACCGCGTCCTCGTCGTAGTTGGCCTTGATCCACTCCAAGGTCGCCACGCCGAGGAGACTGGCCGGGAGGCTACCGAGGCCGAGGAACACCGCGACCTGAAGGTTCACCGACTGCTGGCGATAGTGCTGCACGGACCCGACCACCTTGGTAACGGTGGCGTAGACGAGGTCGGTGCCGACGGCGGTCGGAGCGGGGATACCCATC
>JADDPY010000433.1 GCA_016781635.1 Rubrobacter sp. | reverse complement strand
ACCGGCGGCGAGACCAGGAATCGAACCCGGGACACCATGATTTTCAGGACCATCCGGTGTTCCGGCACAAACTGCGGCCACCTAGCGAGGGGGGCGGATCGGGGGCGCCAGCAGAACCGTGTCCGGTCGTCCGATGTCACGAAATGCGTCCGAGTACGACGCTGTTGTGGTGACTTGGCGTTCTGCACCAGGGGGCGGGGCGGGGCCAAGGACGTCGCCCTTTACGAAGGCTTAACGGCACCTTAACGGATCACTTGCGAATCGCTCGTAAGGTAGGGAGGCATCACCCCCCATCGACGTACCGGGCTATCCACCCACGTTTGCCCGGTCCGTGTTCCCGTTTCTGTTCCGCGAAGGAGTGGCCCCCGTACGAGAGGCACTATGCCTCAGGGAGAGGGGCGGCCTATGCCGGGACGGCTCCCTCGGGGCTTGATCGGTGCGCGTACCGCGAACTGCACGCGTTTATGTGGTGTGGAACCGGCAAACGGGTATAACAGGGTTTGACAGATACCGACCGTTGGAGGAAAAACATGACGATCGCGCAACGCTTCGCCCAGATCTTCGGGGCAGTCTACCTGCTGGTGGGGATCATAGGATTCATCCCACCGCTCCTCTTGGGTAGCTTGCCGGCGGGGGTCGTGGGACCACTCGCGGGGTTACTGCTGGGCCTGTTCGCCGTCAACTGGTTCCATAGCCTGGCCCACCTGCTCATAGGGGCTGCGGGGCTCGCCACCTACCGCAACCACACGGCCGCCAAGTCCTACGCCCTCGCGCTCGGCATCGCTTATGCGGGGCTGTTCGTGCTCGGGTTGATCTTCGGCCTGAACTTCCTCGGCGGGCTCATGCCGCTCAACGGGGCGGACCATGTCCTGCACATCCTGACGGCGCTGATTGCCTTCGGAGCGTACTTTGCCTCCCGCGGTCAGGAAGGCGTACACGCCAGGAGGGCACCCTCGGCCCGCTAAACGACGCTCGAAGCGGGGAGGCCGGGGTTCCTATCGGAGACCTCGGCCTCTTGCCGTGGAGAACTACACTCCCTGGCGACGTTCTCCGCGCGCCTGGCGTGGTAGAAAATGACACCCGCCGAAACCCAGTCCTTGGGCCACCCCTTCGGCGGCTCTGCCTTCGCCATGCAGGAGGAGGCGCAGGCAGAGTACGACGCTCAGGGCGTGTCGCGGGTCGTTACTGGTTCGTGGGTGGCACCTGTTCGAGTCTGGCGATCCTTATTTCGAGGCCGACGAGGTACTCTGCAAGCTCTGGAGTTGTGCCCAGCTGCACCAATTGTTGTATGCGCGCCCCATATCTCTGTCGTTGGGCCTCTGCTATCTCTTGCGCCCCTTTAGCGGCTATAGGGTTAAGATCGTCCACGGTAATTCCCCTTCCTGATCGCCCTTCCCAATGCTACCCCTTTTTCACGAAGGCGTTCGGCCTAGCGTAAGCAGCGAAGACACCGAGCCCGCCAGGAAAGCCGGTGGGCACACCCCAAGAGGTTCAAACTGTAACGTCCCCGGTTTTTCGAGTACGGCACGGTCCGGTTGCGGGCCCCCGTGTACGAGGACGACCCATCCGGCAGGTACAACTGCAAGGAGTTAGCGGCGCAGACCGCCGGTGGCAAGCGGGTCCTTTTCGCGGACAAACCTGATCTAAATTTCGCCGTGGCCCTGGAGCCCAGCAGGCCACCCCACATCGGGGGCGCTATCTCTCTGGTATTCCAAGAAGGCATGTTCCATATTGGCTGATACAGCCATGAACGGAATGAGATCGTCCGGGCACGGCTTTATGGGGAGAAGGGAGAGTTCATCGACCCGGAGTAGCGAGAAGGTTACCGCCGGTCCGGTTTCTCCTCGCCTCTGCCCCCGTGGCCTCCGTCATCGCCAGCGCCGAGGCTACGCGAGCGTTCTTACGCCTGGAGAAGTGGCGCGACGGCAAATACCGTGCCTACTATGCTGATGACGGCGACTACGCTACTCGGGGGAAGGCGGTGGATACGGCGGGTTCGAGTAGTGTGGTGCGTGTCGTCGCTAGTGCGCTGAAGGGTAGACGAAGAAGGGGGTCGAGATGGTGGAAAGAAGTACCGGGCTAGGGGAAAGCGAGATCCGCCGAATAGTCCAGGAGGAGACGCACACAGCGAAAGAAGCGGCGCCCGCGCCGTCCATAGCCGACCCTGCGCCACTGGGGCTGGCGGCCTTCGCGCTCACGACATTCCTCTTGAGCCTCTTCAACGCCGGGCTCTTACCCGAGGCCGGCGAGCCCGTCGTGTTCCCGCTAGCGGCCTTCTACGGCGGTCTCGCGCAGTTCGTGGCCGGGGTATGGGAGTTCCGCAACAACAACACCTTCGGCGCCACGGCGTTCACCTCCTATGGCGCGTTCTGGCTCACCTTCTGGGCATTGGAGACCTTCTACGCCCAGCGGATCCCCGAAGACCAGCTGCCCCTGT
>JADDPY010000167.1 GCA_016781635.1 Rubrobacter sp. | reverse complement strand
CTCGGTGTGCCCCGCGCGCTGCAACACACCGCCGGGCTTCGCCCGCAGGGGGAAGACGTGGCCGGGCATCGCGAGGTCGCCGGGCTCGCTGCCCGGATCCACGGCTACCCGGACGGTGCGGGCCCTGTCAGCCGCGGAGATCCCCCTGGTCACGCCCTCCCTGGCGTCTATGGAGGTCGTGAAGGCCGTACCCAACCGGGCCTCGTTGCGCTCGACCATGTCCGGGATCCCCAGACGCTCGACCATGCCGGGGTCCATGGGCAGGCAGACGAGCCCCCGGCCGTAGACTGCCATAAAGGCGACGTCTTCCGGGGCGACGAAATCTGCAGCCATGGTCAGGTCGCCCTCTGCCTCCCGGTCGTCGTCGTCGCAGACGATGACCATCTTGCCGCGCCGCACGTCCTCTATCACGCTCTCCACGGAGGCGAAACCGTGACTACTCATAGCGGGGGCAGGCAGTTGCTTGCAAGCATCCGGGATTCTCGACAAGCCCGGCTCACACGGAAGACTTCACGCCGAAGGCCAGGCGCATCTGTGCCGCCGCATCTTCGATGGCCTGCTTCCCCACGTCCATTATCCCGCAGCGGGTAACGAACCCGTGGATCTGGCCGTCGTAGCGTTTGACAGTTACGTGGTTGCCGGCATCGAGCAGCTTCTCGGCGTAGGCCTCCCCTTCGTCTCGCAGGGGATCGAACTCAGCCGTCACCACGAAAGTAGTCGGCAAGCCGCTCGCATCCTGCATGAGCAGCGGGGAGGCGCGCATGTCGCGTCCGAGTTCCTCACTCTCGAGGTAGTGTGCCCAGAACCACCTCATCATGTCCGTGGTGAGGAAGTAATCGGCCCCGTTCTCCCGGTACGACGCCGTCTCGTAGTCCATATTCGTCACCGGGTAGAAGAGCACTTGGAAGGCCAGGTTCGGCGTGCCGCGGTCTCTGGCCACCACCGAGACCGCGGCCGCCAGGTTGCCCCCCGCGCTGTCCCCGCCCACGGCGATCCTTCGCGGGTCCACGTTCAGTTCGGCGGCGTTCTCGGAGACCCACTGCGTGGCCGAATAGCAGTCGGAGATCGGGGCAGGAAACTTGTGCTCCGGCGCGAGGCGATAGTCGACCGAGACCACCACCGTGCCCGCACGGTTGGTCAGCATGGTGCACAAGGGATCTACCATCTCCAGATCTCCGGCCACCCAGCCCCCCCCATGGAAGTACACCAGCGCGGGGAACGGGCCTGGGCCCTCGGGGGCGTAGACGCGGATCGGTATCTCTCCGAGCGGGCCCGGGATCGTACGGTTCGTTATGCTGCCCACTGGCTCTGGATCGCCCGCCGACTCGACGGTCGCCGCCAGCGCCGCCCGCGCCTCGGCCGGGGTCATCTCGTTCAAAGGCGGGCCGCCTACCTCCTCCAACTGCCGGAGAAACGCCTTCGCTTGTTCGTCGAGAGGCATGATGTTACTCCTTTAAAGCTTTCCAAGGACGCCGACCTACCATGCATCGGGACACGGAAGTACTCACGCCATCTTCCTCCTATTTTACCGAAATATTCGCCAAAGCAAAATTAATTGCCACCTTGCTTCTCCTACCGAAGTCGAGCTCGCTGCTTCGCCAACGTTATCCCTCACAACTTGCCCCCATGCCGTCGCAAGCGGCGAAACACCCTTCTCCGAGCGCACCCACCGCCCGCACTTGCGTACGAACACGATCATACCGAACGTACGGTATAATTTCAAAGAAATGGGTCTCGAACCGGGAGTGAGCGGTCCTTGTATTTGGGTCTTTTGCCGATGAACGCGGAGGATGAAGCACCCCGAAGTCCCTGTAGGAGACGAGACTTTCGACCGTGGAGTTGATATATTCAGTTAGAAAGATGATTGTCGGTGCCGATGGGCTTTCGCTCGCAGCACCCGACGTGTCCGATGTTCGGGAGGCGGGGTCACGTATATCGAAGATGGACGGGCTGGTGCTGAAGCATGAGTAGCGCGCCGACGAGGCATCACTCCCGTTTGCGCTACGAGAAGCGTAGGCAAGAGATAGCCGACGTCGCGGCCCGGGTGTTTGCCGAGCGTGGGTATCATGGGGCCTCCGTCTCTGATCTGGTCTCCGCTACGGGCTTGCAGCGCGGGGGGCTGTACTATTACATCAACGGCAAGGAAGAGCTGCTTAGCCTTGTGCACCAGCGTTTCATCGAGCCGCTGCTTGAGGAGTCCCGGACCGTGTTGGCCGCGGGCGAACCTCCCGACAAGACGCTCCGGATGCTGATGCATGTCCTTCTGAAGATCGTGGAGCAGTACC
>JADDPY010000077.1 GCA_016781635.1 Rubrobacter sp. | reverse complement strand
TAAGTCCATCCTTCTTCTCAAGCCCCGACCAGAAAAGTTTGCGACCCATCCTAGTCACCTCGAAGCTCTCAAGCCGGCACAGCAATGTCGTGCTGTGCCGGCTCCTCGTTACCAGTTTTGTAAAGACTCGCGAAAGATGTTCGCAAGTTCGTCTGGACCGGCTTCTCTGGGAGCGATCGTTAGCTGACGTTGTTGCTTGATCGCCCCGCTGACGAGGTCGTCTATGTCGTCCTCGCCATAGTCGAGCTCCCGGAGGCCACTCGGCGCTCCCACGTCCTTCATCAACTGTATTAGTACGTTAGGCAACGTGTTCTCGTCGGCGTTCGGAAGAGGCTTGCCTGCGAGGAGTTCTGCCGCCTTCTGATGCTTCTCCGGGTCCGCGGAGTAGGTGAAACGGAAGGCAGCGGGCGCGGTAACGACGACGGCGAAGCCGTGAGGAACGAACGGGTATTCCGGATAACCTGGGGATTTGTAGGTGTGCCTGAGGCTGGCTATGGGATAGGCGCATGCGTGAGGTATAGCGGTGCCTGCCGAGCCGAATCCGATCCCGGCGATGGAAGCCGCCAACATCATGCGTCCGCGAGCCTCGACATCATTGCCGTCCGCCACGGCTCGTCTCAGGTACCGTCCGCTGTATTCCAACGCCGTGCCCGCCCATATATCAGACACCGGGTTGGCTCCTTGGAATGGTGGGCGGTGTTCCGGGCTCTCCGGAGCCGGGCGCGAGTGGAAGGGTCGGGTGGTGAAAGACTCGACCGCGTGGCAAGCGACGTCGAGCCCGCAAGCAGCGGTTACGTCGGACGGCATGGATAGCGTAAGTAAGGGATCCACTATGCCATGGTTCGGACGTAGGAAACGGTGAGAGATGGCCGCCTTGGTCTTCAACTCGGGAAGGTCGAGCACGGCAATCGAGGTCGCCTCGGAGCCGGTCCCCGCCGTGGTCGGAATCGCCAGGAGCGGCTTGAGTGGCGACGGCGGCTTACGCCCCCCGCCCACGGGCGGGAAGATGTAGTCCATAACGGGTGCGGGGTGCGTAGCGACGAGGTTTGCAACCTTTATGGTATCCAGGGTGGATCCTCCACCGACGCCGACGAACCCGTCGAAGCTGCCCTCCCTGGCGAAGTCAGCGGCCTCCTGGAAGGACGTCAGAGAAGGCTCAACCTTAACCCCGTCAAAAACCTCGCACTCGATGCCTTCGGATTCGATAATTTCACGGATTCTGTCCGCGATCCCTGCTCGGACCACACCGGGATCCGAAGCTATCATCACGCGTGTAGCGCCCAGGCGCTTCATCTCCCATCCCGCTTCTTCTGCGGACCCGGGGCCGAACGTTATGGGCGTGGCCTCTAGCTTGAATGCCCTCTCGCGTCCCGAAGGCGCTACTATACTTTCCGACACAAGCTGATCCTTTCTTTAGTTTTCTACGACCGGCTCGGTTTCCCGTTCCCTTTCTTCGGTCATTATCGGGTCGATATCCCTGTGGAATGTCTCTGGTGAGAAGGCAAGTGCCGCGAGGCTTATGAGGGTGACAACGATCATGTACCCGACGAAGTACCACGGCGAGCCTCCCGCGTAGGCGATGAGCGAGGCCCCAATGAGCGGCGTGAGCCCGCTGGCGAATACGCCCGAGAACTGGTAGACGGCTCCAACACCGGTATAACGAACCCGAGTGTCGAACAGCTCGGCCCAGAACGCGGCCAGGGGAGCGTAGATCGCGGGGTATATGATGCCGAGTGACACCACGATGCCTAGCCACATCAGTAGCGTCTGCCCGGTGTCGATCAACAAGAAGGAAGGGACGGCGAAAAACCCGAAAAGTACAGCGCCCACGCCGTACACTAATTTTCTGCCGAAACGATCGGAGAGCCCTCCGTAAACCGGGATCAGAACCACCCCGAAGGCGGCAGCGATAGTCACCCCGATCAGGGCGGTAAGCTGCGGCACCCCTAGCTCGTTGACTATGTAGGAAACCGCAAACACCCCATAAGCATTGAAAGCCAAACCTTCGACCCAACGCACACCCATGCCGAGAACCAGTTCCTTGGGCTGGGTCTTCAACAACTCTATGAAAGGTACCTGCGCTTCTTCCTGGGCCTCTCTGACCCGGGTAAAGGCAGGGGTTTCCAGGATCTGCAACCTGATGTACATCCCGATTACGACTAGAGCGATGCTTGCCAAGAAAGCCACCCGCCATCCCCAGGAGAGGAACTGCTCTTCGGGCAACAACGAGAGCAGACCGAACATGCCCGAGGCAAGCAACAGTCCGGCCGGCACCCCAACTTGGGGCCAACTGCCGTAGAAACCTCGTCGGCCCTCCGGAGCGTACTCGACCGCCATGAGCACCGCCCCACCATATTCTCCACCGACGGCTATTCCTTGAAGAACACGCATCGTAACTAGCAGAATCGGTGCCCAGACCCCGATGGTAGCGTACGTCGGTAAGAGT
>JADDPY010000311.1 GCA_016781635.1 Rubrobacter sp. | reverse complement strand
CCCTCGTAGATGCAGACGTAAGGCGCATCCAGCTCACCTCTTCCCGCCATCTCGTACGGTTCTATGAAATCGTGTCCGACCTCCAGGGCGAGCACAGGATGGTGGAGGACGACCTTAGGCAGGCCCGCGATGTTCCCTAACATCAGGTCCTCGACGGCGGGGTTGGTCGCGCCCGTGGCGGAGATGCTGCACCCGTCGCAGCTCATGCCGGCAAGCCAGAACGCATGCACCACCTTGATTGGTCCCTCCGGCCACCTGCGCTGCTGAACCTCCGGCTCCTGAGCTTGCTCCGGTGGCGCCTCGACGTCGGCGGGGGATACGTAGATCGCCATACTGAACTCCTCTCAACTCCCACTTCCCAGTGCCAACCCTCGATCAGTCCGTAGACAAGCGCTAGGTTTTCTTCTCGGCTAATGCAACAGGAGCCCCTGCTGGGGTAGCAAGTGCATCGACTATACGTGAAATGGCATTCGCGGCTGGGGAGCCAGGCATGTGATCGATCAATGCTCGCCCTTGCATATCAGCCTCCTGGACCGCATCGTCGTAGGGAATCACACCCAGCACGTCAACATCCAGTCTGGTGCCGTACTGCCTGATCATCGCCCCGTCCCGCTCGGAGCGAACCTTGTTCGCGACCACGTATATATTGGGAATACCCAGCTCACGGGCAAGTGGCACCGTGCGCTTGAACGTTTCAAGGGCACGGAAGTAAGGCTCGGTCACTATCAGCAGTGTCTCGACATGACGGACGGTGCCTCGACTCAGGTGCTCGATCGAGGCTTCCATGTCGAGGATTGTGATGTCGTCCGGTCGCAGAGTACCGAGCTCGGCGACTACGCCGCGAACCGCGGCATGCTGCCCACATAGTCAGCCTTGGCCTGCCCCGAGCAGCCCGGTCATCGTCAGCGTACGCACGCCTGAGGGTGCGACGACCCCGTACTGAGCGATGATCTCGTCAAAGGGGCGTGTCATGTGGAGCGACGCGTGCTCCTGCTCGTCTACCCGCTCCTCGAGGATCTCGTCGCGCGGCACGCGCTTCAGCCGTTGTGCTTCCTCCTCGGACAGACCAAGGGCAGCAGCGAGATTCGGGTTTGGGTCATCATCCAGGGCGTTAACGCTGAAACCGCGCTCGGCGAAGAGGCGGGCCATCGTCGCCGACAGGGTGGTCTTACCCGCCCCGCCTTTGCCTGCAACCGCAATTCGCATCTAACCGCGCCTCCTCTTATTTTTCACATTGATAGGGGTTCGCTGTGTCCACACACCTGTGCCACTACAGGCATTATAGCTATCCTTGGATTGACTATAGTCTGTGTTGTTACGTGCTGCTTTACTCTAGCTAACTATACACCCTAATTAAGAATCAGCCATATTAGCGGCACGCCACCATATTTGCGTCTCGGGCTGATGTGCCTGCAATATACTACGATGTCGGTAAATGGTCAAGCGCCCGTGGGAGTCGGCTGAGATTGGGATCATGGGACTGCCAGGTCGCTGCGACCTCGCTGTCCCTGGTACTACTTTCTCCCTGGGGATCAGCATGCGGCCAGCACTAGCACGGCACACAAAATCACAGAAAGACGGTCGCTGTGCGGTAGACCACACGCGTCCACAAGCAGACCGCCCGCACCGGTATACTGCGTTCTGTCTGGAGGGGGTTTTGGTCTCCCTGGATATGTAAGGCACGATGTTGTGATCCCGCCGTACGGACGAGGCAGGGCAAAGGGAACAAGGAGCGGGAGGTGTTCGTGGCGCACGGCACGGCCCAGGCGCTCGAGGACTGGATCCGTGTGCGCGGTGAGCGGCCGGGGAAGCTCTTCCTACCTATTAACAAGGGGGGCAGCGTGCCGGGCGTGAGGATGAGCGACCAGTCGGTATACAAGCTGCTCGCCAAACGCCGCTCTCAGGCGGGGCTGCCTCCGCTCTCGCCGCACGACCTACGCCGCACCTCGGTGATTATGTGGACATTTCGTCGTAACCGCATAGGTGGGAGAATCGTACCAGCGCGGCGGTGCCGGTAAGGAGTAAACCCATGAGGGTGCGACGCGTCCCCAGAGAAGACGGTGGCTCAGCCTTCGAGCTGCTCGACGACGCCGGCGAGCCCAACCAGGTCGTTTCCGGATTCCTGCGGCATCTGGCTGCCCGCGGCTACTCCCTGAACACCCTGTCCACGTACGCCCACGACATGCTGCACTTCTTCCGGTTCCTGGAGCGTCGGGGTATCGGCTACGAGGCATTCACCCCCGCCCAGTTGCTCGCTCTCCTCGAGTACCTGCGCGAGGTGTCGAGTTCTGGGACGGCGAGGCGACTTGTGCCGGTGCTCGCGACGACCTCCGGTGGTCAAGCTGCTACCCGCCTGTCCCCAGCAACGGTAAACCGCGTCCTCGCCGCCGTCTCCTCGCTGTACGAGTACCTGATCCTCTCCGGGCGGTTCGCTGAAGGGGAGAACCCCATCCGCAAGATCCCCGAT
>JADDPY010000471.1 GCA_016781635.1 Rubrobacter sp. | reverse complement strand
CGTTATGGTGTTAATCCAGGGCGGACGAGTGTTGTGGCAGTTCCGACAGGCGCGGCGCAACCACTAGCCGAGTGGATCATGCCCGAACACCCCAACGCCCTACCACAATAAGTGGTAATCATCGGGCGCACTGACGGACTTCCCGGATGCCATATAAACTAACCTATGTTGCGGCCAAGATCTCGTTCATCAACGAACTGAAGGCGATTCGCGACGATGCGTAGGCCCTAGGCACTGATCTGCCGATGCCGATCGATTTTGGCTCGCCCTCGAATGGCGAGGCGTAACGATCGCCGATACCATGAAGCACCGACAGCGGGTGCAATCCAGTCTGTCAAGCATGGCCTACAGCTTTGTTTCGATACATCGGCCAGCAGCCCGAATGTGACGACTTGAGAGTCCAGACCAACACGCACACCGCACAGCGGACAGGCTTGCAAGAGCGCCTCTAAGCAGCCCTTAGCCATCATATAGCAATGTCATCAGGGTTCGTGTGAACAACGCCACACCGCCCCATCACGAGCAGCGAGTTGTGCGGTGCTATCCTGGTACACCACGCGAAAGCCAGGCAGCGTTGCGAGATCAGGTCCATCGCTGGCAAGGAGCACATAGGTAGCGGGAGTCATGATGATTGCCCGCTGCCACCCTTCCTGACCCCTAATAATGGTGAAATACCGATCAAAGGCTGTGTCTGCGTAGAACGTATCGCCGCGCCCGTCGATTCCAACCGTATAGCGTCCATCACCGTGCCAGAGCAGGTAGCCACCCCAATTGAAATCATTCCATACGGCACCACCATCACTACATGCCAGGAGCCGATCAACGGCCGTGCTCGGCAGAGATCGCACTCCGGGAAGGGATGCGGCAGCGATCGTGGGCACGGCACGGGAAGGAATGAACGCCACCATGAGAAACATCACGGCGAAGATTGGTATCAATGTGGCAGAACGTACCGGCGACGATACTTGGAGACGAGGCCACCGCTCCGCGATCCGCTCAACCACAAATACAACTGTAAAGAGGGCGGCATAGGGACTGAGGCGGGCGGCATGAATGGCGGGCAAGACGAGGGCAAGGGCGATCCAGCCTCGTACAGAGCGGCCAAGGCCAACGACTAGCAACAAACACAGCAGCGTAGTATAGGCGAGATCAGACGGTGAGAATGGGCGGAGTGGCGTCCAGTCGGCATTGACCGCAAGCGAGGCAGCACGAGCCGTGGTGAGTGGCGTCAACCACAGATCAACGCCGTAGCGCGTGAGCAGGCTTAAGACAAGGCTAATCACAACCGCAAGGCTGATACCGCCTACAGCCCGCCAATCGCGCTGCACAAGCCACACCGCGCCCGCCACGCCCACAATCGCAAAAGCCAACGGAAACGAGGCATGCAGATGCGCCCACACCCCCACGATCGCCCCAACCACGACCCCACGTCGCCACGAGAACGGTGTATCCAGCAGTAGTACGAGAAGTGAACACAGGATAAACGTCACACCATGCGGACGGACGCCACGCACTACACCAACCGCAAACAGCACCAGCAGGAGTAGCCCGCCCTCAATCAGAGGCCGGAGGCGATAGCGCGTGATGAGTAGTGTAATCGGTAGGAGTGCAAGGCCGTACAGGAGCGCGGCGAGTGCTCCTAGCAGCGGGACACCACCCATACGCCAGAGCAGGTAGATCGCAGTATCGAAATAGAGCGAGTGCAGCACCACGGACTGCCCATGCTGCGACCATGAAAACACGTCAACGTCTGGGAATTGTCCGCGCTCAATCAGCAGCCGACCATTGGCGAGATGCCAGTACACATCATAATCAGCCCACGATCGCGCGGCAACAACCATGCCGGCAAGGAGGCAAAAGATCAAGGGAGACACGGTAGGCCATGCAATAGATCGGCGTGGAAAAGGAAAGAGGATTGTTGTCATGGTGGTATCGTACAACGACAGGGAGTGGCGTCATCCTTCAAATGCGGTAAATCTATAGAAATATAAAGAAAATAAGCATATTGCAGGTGCACGCGGCATCCCCGTGGGAATGCCGCCTATTGTCGTGCCGTTGCGTGTATTCCTTGGACTTGCGTGCCGTCGCGGGACAATCTACCGGATTTGAGCTAGAAAAAGATCGCTGTTTTGCGCGATGGCGCACCCTGCTCTGCCAGGTATTCTATCGCCAACGGACGCGATGACTTGCAGACCTGACCTGGGCACCTGGGTTTGCAACGAGCGAGTGGTGCAACCGGCCGTACAGCTCCACCAGGAGCTTCGGGTCGGTTTTTTTGCACCACAAAAGGAGGTCCCGAAGCACACCTAAAGCAGAAGAAAATCGCTCGTCGGACGTCAATCATTTCTCCAGCATTGTTTCATCGCAACTTCAACAGTTATCAATAACGACACAAAGA
>JADDPY010000582.1 GCA_016781635.1 Rubrobacter sp. | reverse complement strand
ATCTCCGAAACTAGGGCCGGGGGTGGGGGGCGGGGTTCCCGTCCGTGGGGATGGGCGTGGGCTGCTAGGTGCACCAAGTCCCTACTGACCGCCGCACAGCTTTGTCGTAGGCTCCTCCCTGCTGGGGCACGTGCAACCCCCCCGGCAGCGGCGGAAGGTCCGTCTCATGGCCGGGGCGGCTAGGGACGGACCTTCGTCCGCCCCTCTCGCTTGGCTCCACCATCCTCGGTCGGCGCCTCCGTCGAGGAGATGGGTGGCAAAGGTGTGGCGAAGGGCGTGGGGGTGCGTCGGCGTCACGGCTCGTCGATCGAGCATGCGCCTTGTCTGTCACCGTTCATTCTACGAATGGGGTGCGACAGTATTATGAGATTCGGCCCCACCCGCTGCGGAAATCCGCGGTTTGCCCCATGCCTCAGCTATACTCCCGCGGTATGAGGCTTCGGGACACCGACATCCGTCATGCTCTCGACCATCACCTTCGGCGCCAACATCGATGTGATCCGACAACTCTTATACGGCACGAGCTCGGATTGTGCGCTGGAAGTCGACGGGTCGATGTCGGAGTCCTGAACGGTGAAATAGCCGGTTACGAAATCAAGAGCGACGAAGATACGCTCGTTCGGTTGGCGGGCCAAGTCGACGCCTACAGCCGCGTCCTTGATCGAGCCATCCTTGTCACTACAGCCCGGTACAAAGACAAGGTCACAGAATATCTTCCGACGTGGTGGGGCATAATGACCGCATCGGTGGCAGACGGCGCGATCTTGTTGGAGGGTGAACGGGAAGCAAAACGGAACGGTGCGCTCGATCCCTTTGCCGTAGCTCAGCTTCTATGGCGAGAGGAGGCGCTGACTGAGCTTCGGACACGGGGCCTTGGCCGGGGCCTTTCCAAGAAGGCCCGCCACTACGTTTGGCAGGAGTTGAGCGACTCGGTGGAACTTTCCGAGTTGTGTGCCATCGTTCGTCAGCGACTTAAGGAGCGCCCTGAGTGGCCAGGCGGTCTACAACATGAGCAAGGTGGTGAGACGTCCCGTAAGCTCGCCACTCCGTAGCCGTCCCGGCGCCGCCGGTGCTGTTGGAGCAGCGATGGATTTCCTGGTCCCCCCAAGAATACGTTGGTCCCGGCCAATGCGGAGATGCCATGACACGTTGACAAATGGTGAAGAAGGACTGGTTGCCCGGTAGAAGACGCTGCTCCCGGTCTACCTGCCACTGGCGACCGGACGTGTATCGCAGATTTGGGAGTGGCCCTCTCGGCACCGAAATCGGCATGCCTGGATGGGCGACGGCAAAGTCCCCATAATCCGGCACAATGCTTGGACCCGCGGCCAAGATCGCGTCGTAGAGGTCAGCGTCATGCCGTTGAATCGGTGTTGGCGCTCCCGTAGGTAGATTCGAGATCGACGCAGGGAACGCACCCGATACTACGGACACAGTTCGCCATGGGAGCTGCGCTGCCCAGGCAAGCATCCGTATCGCAACGGGGACCGCTCGGTGAACCTCTCGTGGCGACGCCACGGACCACAGATCGATCACCAAGTCAATCTCGTCAACACCAAGGCCGACATCTTCCAAAGCATCGGGAACGAGCACAGTGGCGTCGTCCGGGTCAGGGTCGCTTTCTTCTGAGCCGAGGCGGAGACACGCCCCATGTCCGTGGATGACCGCCGCGGCGGCTACTTCGCTCAATACGACGAAGGGATCGTCCATACGCATCACCGGCTTTGCCGCAACATTCCGGACGCTGAGGTGCCGTGCTGTCCACAACACCGCGCGGTCGGCTGTCCCATGGATTGGCAAGGTTTGGTCGAGGTAGCCGGTGTCCACGGTGAGAACCGCCCCAAGCGGCCAACCGGGCGCCACACCGTTCACGAAATCGCTTACGTCACGATCCTCGCCATGCGTCGGGACCACCTCGAAGATGACGCGAGTGCCAGCAACAACGGACGAGGCAGCGTTCCGCATCGCCTTGTACTCGCCCGGCTTAGCCTTGAGTACTGGGACGTACATGCTCCCAGACGTTAGCCCTCATTGGCCCCGCCGTTCGTGGGTACTGCAGCCCGCAAGCCGTGGACTACCCTCCCCGCCGTCCGACGGTCGCTAGCCCCCGGCGGGACAAGAGAAGCGATGCAGCCGCGGCAGTAGGTGATGTCCTCGGAGAGGTCGTTTGAGGGGTCGGCGACCACCACCACAGCCTCGCCTTCTCCTTGTTCGAAGGCCTCTCCACAGTTGTGACAGCGCCACCAACCGGGAAGCGTGCGGACCTCGAGACGGTAGGGCCGGCGGTAGAGGTCCGCGATGGCCTCGAAGTCGGTCACCATCTCGGATGGCAACGCCTCCTTGACCCGCTCCGCCAGCTCCGGCGTCTCGCAGAGGTCTGCGGCCCACTGCCAGTAGATCGCCCTCTCCTGGCGCTCTCGGCGTCGCCTACGGCCCCGTA
>JADDPY010000616.1 GCA_016781635.1 Rubrobacter sp. | reverse complement strand
CATGGAACGGGATCTCCCTGAGGCGCTCGTCAGCGGCCGCGAGAGGATGTACCTGAGCTACTTCCTGGGCCAGGGGGCTTACGATCCCTCCGCCATAAGCCCCGAGGCACTCGACGAGTACGCCCGCTGCTTCTCGACGCCCGGAGCCCTGCGCGCCGCCTTCAACTACTACCGGGCGCTACCGCAGGACGCGAAGGATAACGAGGAACTGGCGAAGACAAAGCTCCCCATACCCGTTCTCGCCTTGGGTGGCGAGTTCGCCGAGGGCGACAACGTGCTCCGTTCCCTGAAACGGGTCGCCGAGGACGTGCGGGGCGGGATAGTCGAGCGTGCCGGGCACTCGATCCCGGAGGAGCGCCCCGACCGCCTGGCGGAGATGCTGCTCGACTTCTTCGATCGGTGACGGACGAGACCGCAGTTACTTCTTGGGAGACGTGTATAACGCCAAGCGGCTACACCCGAGCCTGGGGCACCTGACGTCGGCAGAGCGAGAGGCGACAGATGTCGCCAAATCCGAGGCCGCTCAAGCCTAGCCGTTGACCGTCGCGAAGGCAAGGTAACAGGGTCCACTCCATTCTCAAGCAGCCCCATCGCCTCCTCGCGGACGCTGTGTGGGGCGAATCTCTTTGGGCTAAAGAGACTTACGAATACATCGCGCGTGTCGCCATACCGTCATTCACCGTTTGTTCACCGGTTTGTCCCCGAGCGTTCACCGGCGATGGCCCCCTGGATCCTTGCAGGGCGTATCATAGGGCAGGGGGGCGATACCGCCCGGTTGCTGTTCGCATCGTAGCCAGTGGGAAGGAGCGCAGATAAGGCAACTCCACGGATTATTCCCCCTTGCTCGTCGGGAGCCCAGCGCTCAGCCTCTCCAGTGTCGCGTTACTGATGCCTCCAATAAGTCGGGGATGATCGTGGACTGCCCCGGCGTAAGCGCTGCCCCTCGGCTCTATGGTATGCGGCGGTCGAGCGCGGCTGGAAGCATGAGGCCGGCTCCATAGGCGAGTGTGGCGGGTCCGCAAGGTGGATATAGCCTATGGGCACGCTCCGCAAGAAAGTAAGGGAAGGATGACCAACACAACGCCGTCCGGTCAGAGGATTGTGTATCGCTTCCTCGACCGCGCGCTCTTCTGGCTGGAGGCGGCGACGATCGGACTGCTGCTGCTCGTCACCCTGGCACAGGGGACGACCGGCCTGCTGGGCATCCCCACCTGGGGACTCGTCCTGCTCTTCGGGGCCTACAGCCTGCTCGCGAACCTGCTCGAGCATCGCTCGCTCGCGCGGCGCTCCTTCGTGACGAAGAGTCTCGTCGACCTGCCGGTGACGGGGCTGGTCTACTTTCTGGCCGGCGAGCCCGGAGGTCCGCTGTTCATCCTCTTCATCCTGACCGCCGACTGCGCGGCCGCGAGCATGACGCCCCGAGGCACCCTGCTGTACACCGCTGCGGCGGTGATTGTCGCCGGCGCCATCGATGTGGTCCTCGCCACGAGACTGCCGACGCCGATAGACGTGTGGCCGCTGGTCGTCCGGCTGGGCCTGCTCGCCCTCGTCGGGCTCGGCATGGCGGTGGTAATGCGCCGGCTGCTGCTCGAACAGGAGGCGGCCCGATCCGTCCGCGACCAGGCCGAGCGGCTCGAGGAACTGGACCGGCTCCGCGCCGACTTCATCTCCTCGGTCTCGCACGACTTGAGAACTCCGCTCACCGCCGCCCGCGCGGGACTCGGCATGCTCGAGACGGGAGCAAGCGACCGTTTACCACCCGGCGAGCGCGAGCTGCTGGGGGACGCCCGCCTCAACATCGAGCGGCTCAGCCTGCTCATCGACGACCTGCTGGCCTACAACCAGCTGGAGGCCGGCACGCTCCGCCTCGAGCCGCAGCCGAGCGATCTGCGCGCCATCGCCCTCGGCGCGGTGACGTCCGTGCATGTCCTGATCCGGCAGAAGGGGCAGGAGCTGGAGATCGACCTCCCAGACCCCCTGCCGACCGAGGGCGACCCGCGCCGGCTCGAGCAGGTGGCCGTCAACCTGCTGGCGAACGCCCACAGGCACACCCCTACCGGCACCCGTATCCGGATCTCGGGCAGGCGCGCGAACGGAGATGTCCTCCTGTCCGTGAGCGACAACGGCTCCGGCATACCGGTTGCGGAACTGAAGGCGGTCTTCGAGCGCTATCACCGCATTGCCTCGGTG
>JADDPY010000564.1 GCA_016781635.1 Rubrobacter sp. | reverse complement strand
CGGTCAGACCATACCGGCGGCCTTCCCCGAGAAGCGCATCATGATCCTCAAGCGTCCGGTCGGGGTAACGGCGGCGATCACGCCGTGGAACTTCCCGAGCGCCATGATCACGCGCAAGCTCGGCCCGGCTTTGGCCGCGGGCTGCACGATGGTCATAAAACCCTCCGAGCTCACCCCTTTGTCGGCTCTGGAGCTCGCGAAGATCTTCGAGGAGGCCGGTCTCCCCGAGGGCGTCCTCTCCGTCGTCTGCGGCATGGACCCCGCCTCGATCACCGCCGCGATCATGGAGGATGCCCGCGTCCGCAAGCTCTCCTTCACCGGCTCGACCGAGGTCGGAAAACTTCTCATGCGCCAGGCCGCCGACACCGTCAAGCGCCTCTCGCTGGAGCTCGGCGGCCACGCACCGTTCGTCGTCTTCGAGGACGCGGACCTCGACGCTGCCGTAGAAGGTGCGGTTGCCTCCAAGATGCGCAACATGGGCCAGACGTGCGTCGCGGCGAACCGCATCTACGTCCAGACGGGCGTCGTCGACGAGTTCGCGAGAAGGCTCGCCGGACGCCTCGGCGAGATGAAGGTAGGGGACGGGTTCGAGGAGGGCGTCGAGGTAGGGCCCCTGATCGAGCCGAAGGCCCTCGACAAGGTCGAGCGCCACGTCGCCGACGCGAGGGAGAAGGGTGCCACGGTCCTCCTCGGCGGCGAGAGGCCGAACGGGGCCGCGGGCGCGAGCGGCGGCTCCTTCTACAACCCGACCGTCCTCACGGGTGCTGACGACTCGATGCTCGTGGCGAACGAGGAGACGTTCGGGCCGGTCGCGGCGATCCTGCCGTTCGAGACCGAGGAAGAGGTGGTCCGGCGGGCGAACGACACGGACTACGGCCTCGCCGCTTACTACTACACCCGCGACATCGGACGCGTCATGCGGCTCGCCGAGAACCTCGAGTACGGCATCCTCGGGGCGAACGACGGGATGCCCTCGACCGCCCAGGCGCCCTTCGGGGGCGTGAAGGAGTCGGGCTTCGGGCGCGAGGGCGGCCCGCAAGGCATAGAAGAGTACCTGGACGTAAAGTACGTCTCCCTGGGCGGCATAGGTTAGGGAGTTAGGAGGCACGAGCGAATGCTGGGTTCAACCAGAATAAAGACCGAAATACCGGGTCCCAAGAGCCGGGCGTTGATGGAGCGGCGAAAGAGCGCGGTCTCGGCCGGGATCTTGAGCGCCACCCCGATCTTCGTTCAGGAGGCGCAAGGTGCCCTCCTGACGGACGTCGACGGGAACACGTTCATCGACTTCGCGGGCGGCATCGGCGTGATGAACGTCGGCCACGCCGACCCGCGCGTCGTCGAGGGGGTCAAGGCGCAGGCCGAGAGGTTCACGCACACCTGCTTCGCGGTAAACCACTACGAGCCCTACGTGGAGCTGGCCGAGAAGCTTAACGCCCTCGTCCCCGGCGACTTCGAGAAGCGCTCGATGTTCGTCAACTCTGGGGCCGAGGCCGTCGAGAACGCCGTCAAGACCGCCCGCTACTACACGGGGCGCGACGCCATACTCGTCTTCGAGAACGCCTTCCACGGGCGCACGCTGCTCACGGCGTCAATGACGAGCAAGGTCGATCCGTACAAGAAGGGCTTCGGGCCGTTCGCCCCGGAGATCTACCGGGTCCCCGCCCCCTACGCGTACCGCTGCCCGGCCTACCAGGACTGCTCCGGCGGCTGCCGCGGCACCTGCTTCGACTTTATAGACCGGGCGTTCGTCGGCGAGGTCGACCCGAATAACCTCGCGGCCATAGTCATCGAGCCCGTAAGCGGCGAGGGCGGCTTCATCCCGGTCCCGGACTTCTACCTCAGGCGACTGAGAGAGGTCTGCGACGAGCACGGCATCGTCCTGATCGCCGACGAGGTCCAATCCGGCTTCGGGCGCACCGGCAAGATGTTCGCCATCGAGCACTCCCCCGGCTTCGTCCCCGACATCGTGACGACCGCCAAAAGCATGGCCGGGGGCCTCCCCCTGGGCGGCGTGACCGGGCGGGCCGAGATCATGGACTCCGTTCACCCCGGCGGCCTCGGCACGACCTTCGGAGGCAACCCCCTCGCCGTCAATGCCGCCCTCGCAGTCCTCGAAACCTTCGAGGAGGAGAACCTCCTTCACAAGGCCGAGAAGCTCGGCGAACGCGTAACGGCTGCGATGGAGGAGATGAAGGGCAAGTACGACGCCGTCGGCGAGGTTCGGGGCCTCGGGGCCATGAACGCGATGGAGCTCGTCACCGACCGCGAGACCCGCGCTCCCGACAAGGCGCGCGCCGCCAAGGTAGTCGAGCACGCCCTCAAGGAGGGCCTCATGCTCGTGACCGCGGGCCAGTACGGGAACGTGATCCGAACGCTCATGCCCCTCGTCATCTCCGACGAAGAGCTCGACGAGGGCCTCGCCATCCTCGACCGCGCGCTAGCCGCCTCCGGGGAGACCGCCGAGAAGCCCCGCCAGGAAAAACGCGGC
>JADDPY010000281.1 GCA_016781635.1 Rubrobacter sp. | reverse complement strand
GCCCGGGACGACGTCTACGCGGGGGTCGGGGGCGAAGCGGGAGTCGTCAGCCGACGAGGAGTAATCTCCGGCGTGCTCCGGGGTAGGGCGTAGGCCTTCGAGGCCGTAGTAGCTGCGGACGTGGTTCTCAAGCTCCGGGGTCAAATCGTCGCCGTGTTTAAAGTGGGGCGCGTGCTTGACCGTGTCGGCGGGCTCGGAGATTTCTATAAGTTGCCGCTTGTCGTTCACCCGCACGATCTCCGTCGGGATGATGGTCGAGTTCGTCCCTAAAAAGCCCATCTTCACGCCGACGTACAGCACCTCGTCCCGATCGTCCACCAGAAGGTCGTCGACCTTGCCGATCTTCTCGTAGTGCGAGTCGTAGACCTTGTAATCTTCCTTGGCTTTCTTCAGCCCTGCAAACGGGTCCATGCTAGCCATGCCGTCTCGCTCCTTCGCTCTCTCCATTCCGGTCACGCTTTCTTCCTCTTCTTTTACCCGTTCCCGGGGGCCTTGAGACCTCGGCCTCCCGGGAACGGTGCCGTGCATATAATCCGTGATTATGCACCACGATACCAAAGCCTCGTCTCCGGCCCCCCGGTATATCGGATCGCTCACGGTGGTCACGGGATCTATGTTCTCGGGGAAGACGGAGGAGTTGATCCGCCGCGTCAGGCGTGCCTTGTATGCCCGAAAACGCGTCCAGGTCTTCAAGCACGCCCTGGAAACTCGCTCCGATCCCGAGGAGATACGCTCGCACGCGGGACCCCGTGCCTACGCCGTCGCGGTCTCGTCCAGCGCCGAGCTTCTGTCCTTGGTCGAGCCCGAAACGGACATCGTGGCCGTCGAGGAGACGCAGTTTTTCGACGCGGGAATCGTGCGTGCCTTGCAAGGCCTCGCCGACGCCGGGTACGAGGTGATCGCGACGGGTCTGGATCAGAACTTCAGGGGAGAGCCCTTCGGCCCCATGGCCGACCTCCTAGTCCTTGCCGAGGAGGTGGTGAAGCTCAGGGCCATCTGCGTGCGCTGTGGCCGGGACGCCTCCCGCACGCAGCGCCTCATAGATGGAAAACCGGCCCCCGCCTCCTCTCCCACCATCCTCGTCGGTGCCGCCGAGCACTACGAGGCCCGCTGCCGCCTCCACCACGAGGTGGGGTAGGGGGACGCTACCCTACGCCCCTCCGACCGGCTCCGTGACTTTGCCGGTGCCGCCGCAGTTGGGGCACTCCTCGCCATCCTTCTTGCCGCTACCGCTGCACTCCGGGCAGAGGTCCTCGCCGGAGTAGACCGTGCCCGGCGGGACCTCATCCCCGGGGTTCATCGGCTCGCGCTCCCTGTTCTCCTCGCTCATCTCTTCCTCCTCCGTGGTGTTTGTCCATTCCATACTGCCCATGGGTGGGGGGTTGGACCCTACCCTTCGCGTTCCACGGTCCCCAACATCTCGGCGACGAGGGTGGGGGAGGGTTCTTGCGAGAGATGCCCGTTTCTCGCGAGCTCCCGCGAGACCTCCTCGGGCGAACGCTCCTTGAGCGCGGGGTCCTGGCGCAGCGCTTCCCTCAAGGCTCGTAGGATGTCATCCGGGTCCGGTTCCCCGGAGGCCGGTATGTAGCCGCTCGTCATGCTGACCCTCCAACGTTCTCGGTGCACGATCAGTGTATGCTTTCCATCCGAAGGGTAGCTTACCGTCGGGGTCGGCGAGTGTGTAGGGCTCCGGGTCTACGAGAAGGAGTTCGCCATGCCGCGCAGATGGATCGCTTACTTGATCGTGTTCGTTATCGTCCTCAACGGGGCGGGCTTCATCTGGGATATTTTCGAGCCCGTGCCGCTATACGACGAGGTAGCGCACGTCGTGACGCCGTTCATCCTCGTCGCGATTACCGCCGAGATCATCTACCGCTTCGGCGGCGACGACGAGTTCTTCGATACGCCCCGCCATGCGATCGTTACGGGTGTCGTGATCGGTCTCCTCGGTGCTACCGCCTGGGAGGGCGTGGAGATCCTGCTGGACATCTTCTTCCCCGAGGCGAGCATAGACCACGCTATTCCGGACACGATCTTCGATATCGTACTAGGCGTTATCGGGGGTGCCGCCGGAGCTTATGTCGCCGACCACTACCTCGACCACCTCTTCAACCGCTCCCGCTACAACTCCAGGCGCCGGAGGGTCCGTTAAGGACTGCCCGGAACCTGCGTGTCTCGTGTAGGATGACCCCCGAGATAAAACCCAGTTAGGAGGATCATCCGTGGCGAGTTTCGACGAGTTCAAGCAGGCGAACGAGCAGTACGCGGCGCGGTTCGAGGGGGGAGATCTTCCGATTCCGCCCGCGCGCAAGGTCGCTGTGGTGACGTGCATGGACGCGAGGCTCCATCCGGAGCAGTTCCTCGGGTTGCAGTTGGGGGACGCGCACGTGATCCGGAACGCCGGCGGGCGCGTCTCCGAGGACGCCATCCGCTCGCTGGTCATCTCCGAGCGACTCCTCGGGACCGAGGAGATCGTGGTAGTTCA
>JADDPY010000223.1 GCA_016781635.1 Rubrobacter sp. | reverse complement strand
GCCGCCCCGTAAGCCGGATCCTGCTTTATCCCGTCATCCATCTCCGGGAGGTACCTTGCGGTACGTCCCGGGCTCCTCTGGGAGGAGCCGCGCCTACCAGCCCCGGAGCCCCATAAGGAGCCCCATTGGGGCAATTTGGCTTGCTCGCACCGGTGGTTTACCTGGCCGGTCCCTTATGGGATACCGCCGGTGGGCTCTTACCCCACCCTTTCACCCATCACCTGTGCCGGGTCCCTTGCGGGATACCGGCCATCGGCTGGTCTACTCTCTGTTGCACTTGACGTGACGGGGGCTTGCGCCACCCGCCCCTCGGGTTTTTAGCCCAAGCGGCCTTTCCGGACTGGAGAGGGTCTCCCCTTCCAATCCTCGCGAGTCCGGACTTTTCTCTACCCGGCGGAGATCCGCCGGACAGCGACGGGTCGGACGGCCCGAACCGCGCCCATTATAACTCCAAACGCTCGTTGGCCCGGCTGCGGGACAGCAGGACGATCTTTGTCGGGCTGAGGCGTATCTCAACCTTCCCGACGCGGCTCCAGCGACCCTGCCAGGAGGGGCCCTCCCCCACCTCCGGATCGAACCAGACCCCGGTGCCGCTGTGTCCTGCCTCGATCACTCCCTCGTAGACTTCGTACTCCTCGGGGTTGCCGAGCACGGCCGAGACGTCCCTGCGGTAGATGCTGTTGCGCGAACGAAAAGACTGCACGCTGGAAGCGCTAGTTCCAAGGGCGCTGGCGATCCACTCGTCCGACCGTCCCTCGTCCACCCAGCGCTTCACGTCATCCACAAACTTCCGAAGCGAAATCCTCTGATTAATCCCCATTCGCCCTACCGCCTCTCGATCAACGCTTTAAGTACAGCAGGATACATATCGAATAACCAAGTTTCCAGCATCCCGCAAAGTCTGCGCTAAACTAAATACATGGATACGCTTATGGGCATAGCTGTCGAGGTCTTGCGCCTCATACCCTTGATACTGGCATTCTTTGTACCGGCCCTCCTGGGCATGGCCCTACTCAAGGAGCGCGGCGAGGGCTACAAGATAAAGGCCGTCCTGGTCTTTCTTATCGGTTTCGGGAGCATCATCGGAATACAACTTCTGATCCGCAACGTCTCCACGCTTCAGGTTCTAACGACGCTCGGCGTCTCCCTGACCCAGGCCGCCGTGGCTCTTCTCATAGCCGCCTTTACCGTCTACAAGCTAGCCGATTGATCGGTACGAGAAGAGGACCCGCGAGCCCAAGCTCACGGGTCCTCTTCTCCATGTTCCGTAGTGTGTAAGGGCTAGGCGCCGTTGAGGGCGGCCTTCACCTCGTCGCGCTCGCTGTTGAGGGCGAAGAAAGTTATGTCCGCCTTGGCCTTTTTGTAGGGCTTCGTGCGCCTCTTGACCACGTAGCCTGCCTCGAGCATCGCTTCTATGACCTCGCGAATCTCGTCTTTCGAAAGCTCCAGCTCACCTCGCTCGTCGAGCTCTCGGATGCTCCCGAAGATCTCCACAAAGGACGCCGGCTGATCGAGGTCCGCGACGCTCTTGCAGATCGTCCTCAACTCGTAGGGCGTGAGGTCCTCGAGGAGAGCGAAGCTCGGCTTATCGGAGGGGGCGGGCTGCGCAGCCTCCTCGGCCTCGCGCGAGCCGCCGTCGGAGTCGCCGGTCGGCCGGGCATTTGCTTGAACCTCGGCCCGCCCGTTCGTGTCGGCGGGCGCGGCGGGCTCCTTCACCTCCTGAGGCTCCTCGGCGGCCAGGTCAGACTCGGGAGTCTCGGGGATCTCCTCGTCCGGCAAGTAGACCTGAAGCTCGAAATCCCGGTCGACGGTGTTCACGAGCCCGCGGCGCTCCGCCTCGACCACAAAGTCCTTGAACTTCTTGAAGCCCTCGTTGCGCTCGTCGAACGAGCCGAGCTGCACGATCATCTGCTGCTTGACCTGGCCAAGGACGCGCGTCTTGGTCCCCTTGCTCAACGCCTCGACGGCGCGCACGAGCTCGTTGTACGGGTCTACGGTCTTCTTTTTGGGCTCCTTCTCGCGGACCTTCGCCGCCCGCTCCTCCTCCATCAGCGAGGCGTAGGAGATGAAGTCGTCGGCGGATTCTATAAGGTGGAAGGAGGTGGCCTCGGAGACCCCTATTACCACGACCTTCTTCCCCCGGCTCCTGAGCAGCATCACGAGTGGGATGAAATCGCCGTCACCCGTGACCAGAACGTAGGTGTCGACCTGAGAGTGGCCGTGCAGAAAGTCCGAGCACTCCACGGCGAGCATCACGTCTATGGAGTTCGTCCGACGCTTGGAAGAACGGCCCCCGGGGAAGTACCTCGCGGAGATGTATCGCGGAACGATGCCGTTCGAGTAGAGGGTCGGCGGCGCGTTCCTGAAGTCGCCGTCCGTCCAGTCGGCGTAGGCCGTCGCCGAAACGACGCGCCCGTACTCGCGGGCTTTCTCTAGAATGGCGGAGACGTTTGGCTTGACGCCGTACTCCGTGACCGTGGAGATGTAGATGTTCTCCCAGTCG
>JADDPY010000439.1 GCA_016781635.1 Rubrobacter sp. | reverse complement strand
GAGCGACCGTGCGGGTGGGCCTGATCCCAAACCAGTCGCCCGATACCGTCAAGGCGCAATACGAGCCTTTTCGCAAATATCTGTCGGAACGACTCGGCCAGCCTGTCGTTCTTTTCGTCGCAAGTGACTACGCCGGGGTGGTAGAAGCTATGGCGAGCGACCGGCTGGACCTCGCCTACTTTGGCGGCCTGACCTTTGTGCAGGCCGAAAAACGCGCCAGGATACGCCCCATCGTCACCGAGGTGGACCGAAACACCAACACTACGAAGTACCACTCGGTAATCATCACTCAAGCAGACAGTGAGATCCGCGCGGTCGAAGACATCAAGGGCAAGCTCTTCGCGTTTGGTGATATCAACTCCACGTCGGGCTCCCTGTACCCCCGCCTCATGCTCGAAAAGGCCGGCATCACGGATTTTGAGAACCCTAAGCTGTTCGTATACAGTGGCGGGCACGATGCAACCGCGCTTGCCGTGCAGAACGGCACCGCAGCCGCTGGCGGGCTGGAAGAGCGTATCCTCCAGCGACAGATAGAGAAAGGCATCATTGATCCGAGCAAGCTCAGAATCGTGGAACGGTCGGACCCCATCGAGGGCTACCCGTGGGTAGTGCGGGAAAACCTCGAGGAAGCAGTGACACAAAAGATCACGGACGCTTTCCTCTCGATGCAGGACAAGGAATTGCTCAAGCTAATGCGGGCCGAACGGTATGAGCGGGTGGATGCCTCGGACTATGACTACGTACGCGAGCAGGCCGTGCGTCTGGGGTTGGTTCGCAAGGAAGAATAGATGAAGCAGGGCCCAGGAACCATCATACAAGCGACATCCATCTCCAAGGCATACGCGGATGGCACCATCGGACTCAGAAGCGTTGACCTCCAGGTACGGCGGGGGGAGTTGGTGGGACTGCTGGGGCACAGTGGCGCTGGAAAGACAACGTTGCTGCGGCTACTCAACGGAACCCTGCGATCTGATAGCGGCTCCCTCGAGGTCATGGGGGTGGACGTAGCCTCGCTTCGGTCGCGCCGGTTGCGGGCGTACAGACATCAGGTCGGGGTAGTGTATCAGCAGCACGGCCTCGTGCCGACACTTTCCGTGCTGCACAACGTCCTGCTCGGTCGCCTCGGCTCGATGGGCAGCATTCGATCGCTGACCCGTCTGTTATACGTTCCCACCGAGCAAGTTCGAGCAGTCGCTGAAGTGCTCGACGAGCTCGGCGTGCGGGTGCCGCTTTCCCGTCGGGCGGGCGATCTCTCCGGCGGACAGCAGCAAAGGGTGGCTGTCGCGCGTGCCCTGTGGCAGAATCCTCAGCTGCTGCTAGCGGACGAACCAGTGGCGAGTGTGGACGCCGAGACGGCAGAGTCCATCCTGAACGCCCTCAGGGAGCGTAACGAGCACAGGACTCTGACCGTCCTGGTCAGCCTGCACCAGCGCGAGTTGGCGATGCGCTTCTGCTCGCGCGTCGTCGTCCTGGACGATGGATGCGTGGTGTACGACGGGCCACCGGACGAGCTGGACCGCCTTTCCTGGGAGCTGCCCAACAACAGCCGTAAAGAGGAAGAGTCAGTCGTTGTCCGCGCTTAGGGTTGAGCCGCGACGGGTGGACGTGGCTCCCTACGTCGCGTTCGGGCCGACGGGACTCATTATCCTTCTCGTCGCTGGCGCCCTGATAAGCGGTGCGCTGGGCACTCAGACCGACGTAGGGGTCTTGTTCACACCCGAGGCCGCAAAAGGGTTCGTCCGCCTGGCGAACGGGTTGTGGCCCCCGGCGGTCTCCGCAGACTTCCTGCTCAGGACCGCGGCGTTGATGTGGCAGACACTGCAGATCTCGCTGGCCTCCACGGCGCTTGCCTGGGTTCTTGCGCTCCCACTCGGACTCGCCAGCACACGGCTGCGCGGCGAGGAGCAGAGCTGGACTGCGCTGGGACCGCGCCTCTGGTTCGGGAAGTGGACCCTCTACTACATAGCGCGATTCATCACGAACATCTGCCGGGCAGTGCCCGAGTTGATCTGGGCGCTGGTGTTCGTAGCCACAGTCGGACTCGGACCCTTTGCGGGTGTTCTGGCTCTAACGGTACATTCCGCGGGTGTGCTGGGCAAGCTGTACGCCGAGATACTTGAGAGCGTGGACCAGCGCATAGTTGAGGCCGTGCGCTCCACCGGCGCGCACGAGTCGCAGGTAACAGCTTGGGCCCGCGTGCCTGTAACGCTCCCAGTGTTGCTGTCGTACACACTCTTCCGGTGGGAATGCAACATGCGAGCCGCCACTGTTGTAGGCTTCGTGGGCGCGGGCGGCATCGGCACCGCGATCACGATCTCGTACAAGCTTTTCCGCTATGACGAGCTGGCCACGCTCGTCATAGCCATCCTGCTGCTGATAACGCTCGTCGATGTAGCTAGCCAGGTAATCCGTGCCAGGATACTCGACAGCGGCTCGGGGGTCAGCTGCAACAGCCTTCTGGGCAGGATGAAGGG
>JADDPY010000513.1 GCA_016781635.1 Rubrobacter sp. | reverse complement strand
TAAGACAAAGGTACTGCAACGGAAAGTCACCAGTCACAGGAAGTGTGACTGGTGACTTTCGTCTGCAGTGGTTGTGGCGGTATTTTGCAGTGGAATTATTTCCATGTTTATGTGAATTTAAAAGAAATCGGTGATGTGTATAGATGGAAAGGTCTGGCCTGAATTAGGATAGAAGGGCGGTCATGAGGGGGAGTGTCTAACAGGGTGGGGGAACAAATTGAATAAGATGCGCGGGATATCGGGGATGTTGTTGCTTCCACAATTGGCGCTGATTCCAGCACCACACCAACAGCTGCACTGCTCGGCGTAAGGCCGTGATACAGCGGGAAAAACAGCGGGCCAGGCGGGCCAGGCGGGCGAGGTAGTGGCGGAGTTCGGCGTTATCACTCTCCACCGAATACGTCGCGGATGTGTCGAGGTGTGCCGTATGCTGGCCCGGCGTGTAGACCAGCGCTTGATACACCGCCAATGCATCACAGTGGTAGGCAGCAGTTACTGGCCCCATATCCACCACCGCTTGCATGACCGCCTCATGGCGGTGATAGCTGACGGCCCAGCCCGTAATGCAGCGCGTCGCGCGGTCAACGGCGGTTATGACGTAAGCTTCGTTTTTTTATCCCCAACAAAGGTATGCAATTCGTCTAATTCGACCGTTTCAACGGTATCGGGAACAGGCGCAGGCGTGGCGGTTCCACTCGCAGCATTGATCCAATTGACCACCGTTTGGTGATTCACGCCAAGGTGCCGCGCGACGCGTCGGAAATTCAGGCCATCGACATACAGCTTGACCGCCTGTTCTCGCAGCGCGACGGGATAGCCATGATGCTGCCGCTCGGGCGTGTATTTCGCGCCGCACTGGGTACATTGGTAGCGCTGACTCCCCGACGGGTTGCGTCCGGCCTTCGTTTGGTGGTGGGTGATGCCACATTTTGGACACTGCATACACCTAAAATACCATAGATACGATGCTAGACACTTTCCATGAGGGATGTTTAAGTTGCACCACCTTGCTTACTACCGCGCTCGGTTCACCAACGGCAAATACAATTGTTCGCGGAGTACCTTGACTCCTTCACGTTCATAGGCCCCAATATCGCAGCGGAAGGTTCCATCCCCATTGCCATCGCGTGGACGAGAAACACCGCGCTGGTCGGTCGCAGGGCAGCCCACTGGACTCCCAGCATCCACCGCCGGACTATTTAGCTGAAGTATGTGCGTCAGCGTAGGCCCCCCGTTGCTTTGGAGCGGTCCTAGGCCGGCTGATACATTCAGTAGATTGCCAGACATTTCGCCCTTGATAGTGCAACCATCAGTCGCTTGTACGAGATTATAGCCCTCGGAGACCACTTCTCCGGCGCAATCTGCTTCCTGGCCGACACTATCGGTATTACCAGCAACAATGGTGTTGCGCAGAGTGACTGTGCCCCCGCCCGTGTCGATCCCGGCACCACGTCCGGCACCCTCGACAGGCTGAGCAGCGGTGTTACCAGTAATCGTGCTATTTGTAATGGAGACCTGCCCGCCGCGATTTCGGATCCCGCCGGCGGTGCTCCCTGCCTCACTGGCACGCTCGCCCTCGGCACGGTTGCCACTGATCGTGCTATTCGTGAGCACCAGCTGCCCGCCGTTGCTGATCCCGCCGCCAGCACCGCCGTTAAAGTGACCGCTCCCTGCAACGTTCCCGTTCACGGTGGTTCCGTCCAAGGTTAGCATCGCCTGATCGCCGTTCCAAATACCACCGCCCTCACCACCCCCATCAACCCCGCCGCCGGCTGTGTTGGTACTGATGGTGCTGTTAATCGCAAGCAGACGGCCCTGATTTAGAATCCCACCCCCAAAGGTACCGTCCCGGCCTGTCGTCCCATTGTCCACGATACGACTTTCGAAAAGCGTCGCTGTGCCAGTGCGTGTGTTATAGATGTCACCGCCATCGCCAATCCAGCCGCTTGCTTGATTGTGACTAATGGTGGTGTGGGACAGGTGCACCGTGCCGCTGGAGTAGATGCCGCCGCCAAATTTCCCCCGATTCTGGCTTACCGTTGTCCGAATTAATACCAACGTGCCGGACGAGTAGATGCCCGCCCCGGCCCCGTCGGCGGCACTGGACAGCAAGTCCGAAGGAAAAACGTTGTTATCACTAACTCTCGTATCTATGAGGGTCATGGTTCCCATGTTATAGATGCCTCCCCCAACCGAATCCGGTCCGGGCGTGCTGCTACGATTCTCGGCCGTGTTCTCGACCACCAAGCTATTGATGAGGGTCATCGTTCCAGCGTTCGCAATTCCGCCGCCGTTATCGCTAGTTTGTCCATTCCGCATCATGATCCCTGACAAGGTGAGATTCGCGCCAGGTAACACGTCAAAGACACGGTCGCGCTGATTGCCATCGAATACTGTCGCCGTCGGATTCGAGCCACGAATCGTAAGATCGCTCACAATATCCAGATCGCCTGTTAGCTAGACTTTATCCATTTGAACGAG
>JADDPY010000314.1:7211-10378 GCA_016781635.1 Rubrobacter sp. | reverse complement strand
TACCAGTCGATGTCGAAGAAGGAGGCGTTCTCGGAGGCGGGGCCGTGCTCCAGCACGTCGGTCCAGCGCTCGTTCTCGCTCCCGATCCCGACGTGGTTCGGAACGATGTCCAGGACCTGCCCCATCCCCTCTTCCCGCAGGACGCGGACCATCTCCTCGTACTCCCCGGGCGTCCCGATCTCCGGGTTCAACTCGTTGTGGTCCACCACGTCGTATCCGTGGGGGCTCCCGGGGCGCGCCTTCGTGTAGGGCGAGGCGTAGAGGTCGCTGACCCCGAGCCGCGCGAGATACGGCGCCAGCCTCGTCACGTCCTCGAAGCGGAAACCACCGTTAAGCTGTACGCGGTAGGTAGCGCGTGGAACCCTCATCGCCCCACCTCCGCCAGATACCAGGTGACGGACCACGCCGGCAGGTTGCCCCCCCCGGCTTCGTCGCTCGTGGCGTACAGCAGTCGTCCCCGTGGCCTCTCGAAACCGGATTCGCCCTCGGAACCCAGGTTGGCGAGAAGCATGAGGGTCGAGCCGTCGCCGAGGGTCCAGTTCACCGTGAGTCCCCTCTCACCGACGATCCGGAAGCTGCCTCCGCCTTTCGTGCCCGGGAGGCGCGGGACGATCTCGCGTCTCCTGAGCGCCAGGAGCTCCCGGTACAAGCCGAGCCAAGCGGCGTGCTCGGGATCGTCGAGCTCGTTCCATCGCAGCGCAGAGGCGCGAAAGGTCTCCTCGGCGACCGGATCGGGGATGCGGTCTCGCGTCTCGGGGTCGGAGAACTCGGGGAACTTGGCGAACTCCGCGCGACGCCCCTCGGTGACGAGGGGCGCGAGGTCCGCCTCGAAGTCGCAGAAGAACAGGAACGGGGTGGATGCGGCCCACTCCTCGCCCATGAACAGCATCGGTACGTGCGGGGAGACGAGGTATATGGCCGCCGCGGCTTTTACGGCTTCCGGTGCAGCGAGAGCGGAGATCCTGTCCCCGAACGCCCGATTGCCTACCTGGTCGTGGTTCTGCAGAAAAGAAACGAAGGCGGTCGGCGCGAGGTCCCCGCTCGGCTCGCCGCGAACCTCGCCCTTGTTGGGAGAGGTCTCCCCCTGGTACGTGAAGCCCTCGGCGAGACAACGCCCCAGACGCCTGACCGGGACATCGGCGTAGTCGGCGTAATAGCTTACGTCCTCGCCCGTGAGCGCAACGTGCAAAGCGTTGTGGTAGTCATCGTCCCACTGGGCGTCGTAGAGGGGACTTCCATCTTCACGTGGCCTGAGGTACGAGGCGTTGTTGCCCTCGTTCTCCAGGATGAGGTGGACGTGACGGTCCCGGCCGGGGCCGGTCCTTATGCGACGGGAGAGCTCTTCGAGAAAGTGGGTTTTGGTGTCGTCCCGAATCGCGTGTACCGCATCGAACCTGAGGCCGTCGAAGCCGTACTCCTCCAGCCAGTACAGGGCGTTGTGCGCGAAGAAGTCTCGGACGAAGGGGCTGCCCTCGCCGTCGTAGTTTATGGCCGCCCCCCACGGTGTCTCGTGACGCTCCGTGAAGAAGCTTTTCGCGTAGGCGTACAGGTAGTTCCCCTCCGGCCCGAAGTGGTTGTAGACGACGTCGAGAAAGACCTGCAAGCCCCTCCCGTGCGCCGCCGCGACGAAGCTCTTGAGCTCCTCGGGCGTCCCGTAGGAGGAGTCGGGGGCATAGGGCAAGACCCCGTCGTAGCCCCAGTTGCGCCCGCCGGGGAAGTCCGAGAGCGGCATGATCTGGACCGCCGTAACGCCGAGCTCCACGAGATGATCCAACCTCGCCCTGGCCCCGGCGAAGGTGCCCTCGGGGCTGAACGTCCCGATGTGCAGCTCGTACAAGACAGTCTCCTCCCAGGGCCGCCCGCCCCACCGATGGTCCCCCCACTCGAAGCGGGTGGGATCGACGACCATGCTCGGCCCGTGTACGTCCTCGGGCTGGTACCTCGATGCCGGGTCGGGGACCTCCTGGCCGCCGTCTATGCGGTAGCGGTAGAGGTCGCCGTGCGCGGCCTCCGCCTCGACTTCGAAGAGGCCTTCTTCGTCCCGGCTCATGGGGACGGTCTCGCCCCGAAGGATGAGATCGACGCTCTCCGCATTGGGGGCCCACAGCGTGAAGCGAGTACGGTCGTCGTTTATGGGGTTCGCCCCGAAGGGCGTCTCGTAGCGGCGCCTCACCCCTCCTCCCCGTCCTCGCGGCGGGGGCAGTAAAGGAGGGCGAGGGAGCGGGCGGCGAGGGGGTATTCGTCGCCCGGCTTGTAGACGCCGTCGGGTTCGAGGCCTTCCTCGTGGCTCGTGTCGAAGTCGGCGTTCCAGCGGAGGTCTTCGGCTTCTTCGGGCAGGGTGAAGGGGACCGGCCCGCGATGGGCGTTGAAGAGAATGAGGAGGTCGTCGTCTCCGGCGCCGGCCAGGGCTCCTCCGAAGATTCTGAGCCCCAGGGAGCGGGCGAAACCGGTGTTCCACTCCTCCTCGGTCATCTCCAGACCCTCGGGGGTGAGCCAGGTCACCTCCGGTCTTCCGGTCTCGCCGCGCCCCTTGAAGAACCTTCCGAGGCGGAGGGCGGGGTGCTGCTTGCGGAGGCCTATGATCCGACGGACAAAGAGGAGGAAGTTCTGGTCCTCCGGCGAGAGGTTCCAGTTCGTCCAGGAGATCTCGTTGTCCTGGCAGTAGGCGTTGTTGTTGCCCCCCTGCGTGCGGCCGACCTCGTCGCCGGCCAGGAGCATGGGCACCCCCTGCGAGAGCAGGAGCGTCGCGAGGATGTTGCGCCGCTGGCGGGCCCTGAGGGCGAGGATCTCGGGATCGTCGGTCGGTCCCTCGACCCCGCAGTTCCAGGAGTCGTTGTTCGACTCGCCGTCACGGTTCTCCTCGCCGTTCGCCAGGTTGTGCTTCTCGTTGTACGAGACGAGGTCCTTGAGGGTGAAACCGTCGTGGGCGGTGACGAAGTTGACGCTCGCCCGTGGGGCCGCGCGCCCGCCGGAGCCGTAGAGGTCGCTGGAGCCGGCGATCCTGGAGGCAAGCTCCCCGACGAGACCCCCCTCGCCCTTCCAATAGGCGCGAACATCGTCGCGGTACTTACCGTTCCACTCCGAGAAGGGCGCCGGGAAGCCCCCGACCCTGTAGCCCCCCTCCCCGACGTCCCACGGCTCGGCGATAAGCTTGACGTGCTGCAAGA
>JADDPY010000314.1:0-7184 GCA_016781635.1 Rubrobacter sp. | reverse complement strand
AGCCTCCCGCGGGATCGAAGTGGTGCTCCTCGCGCAGCAGCGTGGTCGCGAGGTCGAAGCGGAAGCCGTCGACGTGCATCTCCTCGACCCAGTAGCGCAGGGAGTCCATCACCATCTGCATCACGCGCGGGTTGTGGAGGTTCAGGGAGTTGCCGGTGCCTGTGTAGTCCATGTAGTGGCGCTCGTCGCCGGGGACGAGCTTGTAGTAGCTCGCGTTGTCTATGCCGCGGAAGGAGAGCGTGGGGCCCAGGTGGTTCCCCTCCGCGGTGTGGTTGTAGACGACGTCCAGGATCACCTCTATCCCGGCCTCGTGCATCCTCTTGACCATCATCTTGAACTCGACGACCGCGTCCCCCGTCGCGGCGTAACGCCCCTCGGGGGCGAAGAATCCCAGGGTGTTGTAGCCCCAGTAGTTCCGCAACCCCGCGTCCACGAGGTGCTTGTCGTCGACGAACGCGTGCACCGACAGTAACTCGATCGCCGTAATACCTAAAGAGGACAGGTGCTCGATCATCGCGTCCGAGGCGAGGCCCGCGTAGGTGCCGCGCAGGGGTTCGGGGACTACGGGATGGAGCGCCGTGATGCCCTTGACGTGGGCCTCGTAGATCACGGACTCCTCCATCGGGATGCGCGGCGAGCGGTCTTCGCCCCAGGAGAACTTCTCCCCTATGATCCGCGCCTTCGGGACGCTCGCGGCGTTGTCTTCCGTGTCGAGGACGAAGTCGTCTTCCCCCAGGGGGTAGCCGAAGTGCGGACCGCTCCAGTCGATCTCGCCGGAGATCGACTTCGCGTACGGGTCGAGTAGCAGCTTGTCGGGGTTGAAGCGGTGGCCGGCCTCGGGATCATACGGCCCCGATACGCGGTAGCCGTACTCCTGCCCCGGTCCCACCCCGGGCAGGTAACAGTGCCAGACCCCCTCGGTCTTCTCCAACAGGGGCACCCGCTCCTCACCCGGCGTTGCGTAGCCGGAAGCGTCTCCCAAAGAGACTTCGGCGGCTCCGAATAGACACAACTCGACCCCCTCGGCGTTCTCCGAGAAGAGGGCGAAGTTGGTCCCCGCCCCGTCCCAGGTCGCACCAAGCGGATACGGCGAGCCGGGCAGAACAGGTCTATTCAAAATGGGATCCTTTGGGGGACATAATTTCCTTTCTTTGCAGCCATCAGCCCGTCCGCGCGTCTTCGGCTCTCGAACTGCTGGCCTCGGAACGCGCAGTAATCTACCTGTCCCAACGGGCCGCTACGCCCTGTAGCGGCTACTGCACACGGTGACTATCTCTGCTCCGGAGCCCGAGGGCCGGCTGGTTAGCTTGTCGGCCTCAAGATTATCGTCGATAGGGACGGGAGCGTCAGGGAGAGGGAGTAATCACGGCCCTGCGCCAGAACGGGCTCCGCGGAGAGAGGGCCGCCGTTGCCGACACCGCTCCCGCCGTAGGTTTCCGAGTCCGTGTTGAGAACCTCCTCGTAGGAGCCCTCCCCGGGGACGCCGACCCTGTAGCCCTCGCGGACGACGGGGGTCATGTTGCAGACGATGAGCGCGTGATCCTCGCCGTCGCGGGCGCGCCTCAGAAAGGCGAAGACGCTCCTCTCGTGGTCGCCGCCCTCGACCCACTCGAAGCCCTGGGGCTCGAAGTCGACCTCGTAGAGCGCCGGGGTGCTCCCGTACAACCCGTTCAGGTCGCGCACGAGGTCGCGCACGCCCGCGTGGTAGCGGCCGTCGAGGAGATGCCAGTCGAGCCCGATGTCGTGGTTCCACTCCCGCTCCTGCGCGAACTCGCCGCCCATAAACAGGAGCTGCTTTCCGGGGTGGCCGTACATGAAGCCGTAGTAGGCGCGCAGGTTGGCGAACTTCTGCCACTCGTCGCCGGGCATCTTGCGGATGAGGGAGCCCTTGCCGTGGACCACCTCGTCGTGGGAGAGCGGGAGGATGAAGTTCTCGTTGAACGCGTAGACGAGCCCGAAGGTGAGCTTGTCGTGGTGGTAGCGGCGGCTTATCGGGTCCTCGCTCATGTAGTCGAGGGTGTCGTGCATCCAGCCCATGTTCCACTTGTAGCCGAAGCCAAGGCCCCCAGCGTAGACGGGCCCCGAGACTTGCGGCCACGCGGTCGACTCCTCAGCGTACGTCTGGGTCTCGGCGTGCTCGGCGTAGACCGTCTCGTTCAGGCGCTTGAGGAAGGCGACGGCTTCCAAATCCTCGTTGCCGCCGAACTCGTTGGGGACCCAATGGCCCTCCTCGCGCGAGTAGTCGAGGTAGAGCATGGAGGCCACGGCGTCGACCCTGAGGCCGTCTATGTGGTACTCGGAGAGCCAGAACAGGGCGTTTGCGAGAAGGTAATTCTGAACCTCCGCGCGGCCGAAGTTAAAGACGAGGGTGCCCCAGTCGGCGTGACGGCCGCGCCGGGGGTCGGCGTGCTCGTAGAGGTGGGTGCCGTCGAAAAAGGCCAGGCCGTGCGGGTCCTCGGGGAAGTGGGCCGGAACCCAGTCCATGAGCACACCTATCCCCGCCCTGTGAAAGGAATCGACGAGGTTCTTGAAGTCGTCCGGGCTCCCATAGCGGCTCGTCGGCGCGTAGAGCCCCAGGGGCTGGTAGCCCCACGAACCATCGAAGGGGTACTCCGTCGGCGGCATGAACTCGACGTGGGTGTAGCCCATCTCGGAGACGTAGGAGACCAGTCCGTCCGCGAGCTGCTCATAGCTCAGGTACGTCCCGTCCTCGTTGCGCCGCCAGGAGCCGAGGTGGATCTCGTAGATCGCTATCGGTGCATCGTGGGCGTTTCTGCGCAACCGGTTCTCCATCCACTCGGCGTCGCCCCAGGAGTAGTCCGACGGGTCGTGAACGACGGAGGCGGTCCCGGGGAGCCCCTCCGCCCTCGTGGCGAACGGGTCGGCTTTCAGCGGCATGAAGTTGCCGTTGGGGCCTTTGATCTCGTACTTGTAGCTCTCGCCCCCGCCGATGCCGGGGACGAAGAACTCCCAGACTCCGACCGAGTGGTGCTTGCGCATGACGTGCCGGCGGCCGTCCCAGTCGTTGAAGGGGCCGACGACGGAGACCCGGCTCGCGTTCGGCGCCCACACGGTGAACAGGACCCCGCGCACGCCCTCGAGCTCCCGGACGTGAGCACCCATCCACTCATAGAGGGCGAGGTGGTTGCCCTCACCGAAGAGGTACAGGTCGTACTCGCTCACGGCCGACGGGAAACGGTACGGGTCTTCGAACTCCCACTCCCCCCCGTCGTTCCCCGCGCGCAGCTTGTACGCGACCCGCCCCTCGGTCTCGACCGGGCCCGCGAAGAGCCCCTCGGCGCCTCCGGGCTCCAGATCGCCCAGTGAGCGTCCATCCTCGGCGATCACCGAGACAGAGCGAGCACCGGGGGCGAAGGCGCGTACTACCAGCCTGCCTTCGTCCTCCTCGTGCATCCCCAGGTAAGAGAACGGGTCCGGATGCTCCCCCCTCGCCACGGCCCGCGCCGCCTGCGCGTGCTCCATCAAGCCTCCTCTCTTTCGCGCGTCTCGGTCTGCCCCTGCAGCAGGTTCAGGATGCCCCTCACGGGGATACCGAGCCAGTCCGGCCGGTTGTCCAGCTCGTAGCGGACCTCGTAGAGGGCCTTCTCGAGGGTAAACAGCTCGATGAGCGCCCTCGCGTGCTCGGGGTCCTCGGGGTAGGAGGAACAGCCCTCCGCGCCCCCCTGGTAGCCCTCGAGGAACGCGCCTCGCGTACCCTCTTCCCACTCGTGAACCCACCGCTTCATGCTCTCGGTGTTATCCAGACGCTCGATGTTCACGTGGTGGAACGCGGCGTAGCCTGCGTAGTTGAACGAGCGGAGCATCCCGGCGACGTCGCGCATGGGCGAGTGCTTGGCCCGGCGCTCCTGCATGAGACGGCCCGGCTCGCCCTCGAAGTCTATGATTTGAAAGTCGTTGTTCGAGACCAGAACCTGCCCCAGGTGATAATCGCCGTGGTGGCGCGTCTTCACGGTCTCGACGTCGAGACCGGAGATCTCCGCGAGGCGGGCCATGAGCTCCTCCCGCCGCCCGAGCAGTTCGTCCACCTCTTCCTTCAGATCCTCGGGGAGCCCGTCGCGGCTGTTGCGGAGAACATCGAGGGTCTCGTCGGCCTCACGGCGGACGTTCTCGGTCCAGCCGCGGAACTCCTCCACGGAGACGGGCTCCGGCGAGAAAGCCGGGTCGTCCGTCGGGGTCGCGAAGGCCTTGTGGAGCTCGCCCGTGCGGTAGCCCAGGGTGCGCATCAGGCCGAGGAAGAAGGCATCGGTCTCCTCCTGTTCCTCGCCGGCGCCATTCTCGTTCGGGGTCCACGGCTGGATCAGACGGTCCTCCAGGTACAGCGCGAGCCGGTCCAGGACGTAAGACCAGCCGTCGCCCTGGTTCGGGACGAACCCCTGCAGGATCGCTAGCGTCGTCTCGCCGCTCGGCCCCTGGTACTCGACGGCGCCCGCGAGCGGCGGGGTGTGCCCGAAACGGGCCACCTCGGTGAGGAAGCGGCCGACCTCCAGCTCCGGGTTGATGCCGCGCCGGAGCCTCCGGTACAGCTTGGCGACGAGCCTCTCGCCGAAGACGACGGAGGTGTTGCTCTGCTCGACCCCGGAACGCCTTACGGAGAGCCCTTCCACGCCATCCTCGCCGACGAGCTCGTCGAGGACGGCGGTTTTCGTGAACCGGATCTCCCCGCGCTGCGTCGGAACCCGCTCCTCATCGCTCATCGCCCGCAGGAGGTAGCGGCAGAAGTCGTCGTCGGCGACCGCGTCGTGGAGCACGCCGACCCGGGCACGCCTCCGGAGCTTGGCTACGGCGTACGGGGCGAGCGGCCCGTAGACATCCTCCTTGCCGTCCTCCCACGTCGCCGCGAGCGGCAGGGCGTAGAGCTGCGGATCCCCGTCGTCGCCGACGAGGTGAACCCCCAGGAGGGCCAGAACACGGTTGTCCATCTCCACGATCTCGGAGACCTCGATCTTCTCGATCCGGTCTCCCTTGGCGGCAAACCAGCGCCGCGCCCCGAGAAAGGCCGGCAAGGCATCCTTCTCCAACTGCGCGAGCTGCCTCTTGCCGAGGCGCAGGAGCGCACCGTTGGGCGCGACCTCGCGCCCGGCAGGGAGCACGACGACCGGCGGCTCGGGGAGGGCCGGCGGGGCCTCCTGGTGCCAGCGCGGCGCCTGGGCCTCTGTCGTCAACCGGAACCAGTAGAAGGAGTGCCCGGGGAGGGTCAGAAGGTACGGGAAGCCCGCCTCCCCCACCGGCGGGAAGCTCGACCCTCCTATAAGCTCGACCGGCACCCTCCCGCGAAAGCGCGAGAGGTCGAGCTCGACCGGCTGGGCCGAGCGAGAGAGGTTAGCGACGCACAGGATCACGTCGTCCTCGTACTCCCTCAGATAGGCCAGGACCTTCCGGTTGCCGGGATGGAGAAACTCCAGCGTGCCCCGGCCAAACGCTTTGTGGGCCTTTCTGACCGCGATGATGCGCCTCATCCAGTTCAAGAGCGAGCCCTGGCTGCGAGCCTGCGACTCCACGTTCACCGACTGGAAACCGTAGACCGGGTCCATGATCGGGGGGAGGTAGAGCCGGGCGGGCTCGGCGCGCGAGAACCCGGCATTCCTGTCGCCCGTCCACTGCATCGGCGTGCGGACCGTGTCGCGGTCGCCGAGGAAGACGTTGTCGCCCATCCCGAGTTCGTCCCCGTAGTACAAGACCGGGGTACCGGGCATGCTCAGGAGCAGGCTGTTGAGGAGCTCTATCCGGGGCCTATCGTTCTCCATGAGCGGGGCGAGGCGGCGACGGATGCCTATGTTTATGCGCATCTGCGGGTCGGCCGCGTAGGTCTGGTACATGTAGTCCCGCTCGCGGTCGGTGACCATCTCAAGGGTCAGCTCGTCGTGGTTTCTGAGGAAGATCGCCCACTGGGCCGCGTCCGGGATGTCCGGGGTCTGGTGCATGATCTCCACGATGGGGTGCCGGTCCTCCTGCGCGACGGCCATGTATATGCGCGGCATCAGCGGGAAGTGGAACGCCATGTGGCACTCGTCCCCGTCTCCGAAGTACGGCAGCACGTCCTCGGGCCACTGGTTCGCCTCGGCGATAAAGATCCTGTCCCGGTACTGCTCGTCCATCTCCGCCCGCATGCGCTTCAAGACCTCGTGCGTCTCCGGGAGGTTCTCGTTGTCCGTCCCCTCGCGCTCTATAAGGTACGGGATCGCATCGAGCCGGAGACCGTCCACGCCCGCGTCTAGCCAGAAGCGCATGACGTTCATCACGGCCTTGAAGACCTGCGGGTTGTCGTGGTTGAGGTCAGGCTGGTGGCTGAAGAAACGGTGCCAGTAGTACTGGCCGGCCTCCTCGTCCCAGGTCCAGTTGGAGTTCTCGGTGTCGGTGAAGATTATGCGCGTGCCCTCGTACTTCTTTCGCGTATCGCTCCACACGTAGAAGTTGCGCCACGCCGAGCCCTTGGGTGCCTGGCGTGCTCTCCTGAACCAGGGGTGGGCATCCGAGGTGTGGTTTATGACGAGCTCGGTTATCACCTTGAGGCCGAGCGAATGCGCCTTCTTGACGAAGGCTCGGAAGTCGCGCTTCGTGCCGTAGTCTGGGTGGACGTTCTTGTACTCGGAGATGTCGTAGCCGTCGTCGCGCATCGGGGACGGGTAGAACGGCATCACCCACACCGCCGTCGCCCCGAGGTCCTTTATGTACTCCAGACGCTCGGTAAGGCCCTTGAAATCGCCTATACCGTCGTTGTCGGAGTCGAAGAACGCCTTGACGTGAAGGTGATAGATGATGGCGTCCTTGTACCAGAGCGCCTCTCCACGCGTTTCCTCATCCTGCGCCCCTTCCTGTGGGGCGCCTCCGTTCTTTGCTACCTGAGTCATGCTATGCCTCTGTTCTAATGGTCGAAAGGCGGAAGATCTCCGCCGGATTTAGACCTGGATCTAGCCGGACCCGCCTCGACGGCCCCCGCTCCTCCCACTCGTTCCGCAAAATAAGCTCTTCGATTGTGTACGCCTCGTCGTCCCCGACGATCCCCGGCGGGTAGTAGAGCGTCGCCTCGTGGGCCTCGTGCGGGTCGAGGTTCACCACCACGAAGACCGTGTTTGCGCCCGAGGTCTTCGAGTAGAACAGGACGTTCTCGTCGTCGGCCTCGTGGAAGCGGAGGTTCGCGTCGGCCTCGTGGAAGCGGAGGTTCG
>JADDPY010000293.1 GCA_016781635.1 Rubrobacter sp. | reverse complement strand
GTGCTCACCACAACTACCACGAGGGAAGCACCTGCTGCCACGGGACAGGCAGGTGGAAGGGACGCAGCACAGTGCCCGCCCTCCCGCCTGCCTTGCCATCGAGGCGACCTTGGGTCAGGACTTCTTGAGGGCGGCCATCACCTGGTCGGGTCCGGAGAACTCATTGCCGCCGATGGCCCGGAGCTGCTCGACGATCTCGCCCGGCGCGCTGTTGTTCTCGGCGGTGGACACCAGGTCGTCCTTGCTAGCCGGGTAGTTCGCACCCTTCAGGTACTTCTGCATCTCTATCGGATTCGTCTCCATCCACTCCATCCTTCCGTGTACTGGTGGGTTGCGCGCGGCTCGACGGAACGCTTTATGCGCGCCGGATGCCGATATCCGCTCGCGCCACAATCGCAAGAAGCTTGCAACGCGAGGCACGAGAGGAGAGCGAGATGACGAACGCAACGACCTTTCAGATCACCGACTCGCAGAAGGAGCAGTTCCGCGAGGAAGGCTACTTCATCTTGGAGCGGGCGCTGCCCGACGAGTACGTGCAGACACTGCGGAACGAGTGCCAGCGCTTCATCGACCGGATGAACGCGGAGATGGATCGCCAGGGTGTGGACGTGCTCGGCATCAACCACCGCAACAACCGCTACTTCATCCCCCATCCGTCGCAGGAGAGTCCCGCGATCCGCGAGATCCTGTTCTCCGAGGTCTTTGCGGAAATCTGCCGCGCGACGCTCGGCGACGACGCTTACCTCTACTGGGAGCAGTACGTCGTCAAGGCCGCGGAGGTCGGGATGAAGTTCAGTTGGCACCAGGACTCCGCGTTCGGGCAGGCCGCACCACACAAGCCGTACGTCTCCTGCTGGTGCGCGCTCGACGACGTCAGCGAGGAGAACGGCACGGTGTACGTCCTGCCCTACTCCCGCGCGGGCACACGAGAGGTCGTCCCGCACGTCAAGGAGGAAGGCACGAACGACCTCGTGGGGTACAACGGTGACGACCCTGGAGAGATCATCGAGATCCCGGCCGGGGGCATCGCCGTGTTCTCCAGCACGAACCTGCACCGCAGCGGGGTGAATACGACGGACCAGATGCGCCGGGTCTATCTCGCCCAATTCTCCAGCGAGCTGATCCAGAACAAGGATGGCTCTGGCCCCTTTGGTCGCGCCGAGCCTTTCTTGCAAGACGGCAAGCGCGTGGCGTAAGGCACGAAAGCCAGAGGGTGCCCCGCTCGCGCCGTGTGAGCCGGTTCAGCCCGGAGCATCCATGTCGCTCACGGCACACACACCGAAGAGCGGTGCGTCACAATCCAGCATACTCCATCGAGCGCGAGGCGCTGCTGGTGGCCCGTCAAGTGTGATTTACCCCCCGTGCTGCTTTGACTGTGGGCCGTACGTCTGACTTGACCACGGCCTTCACCGGCGGTACAATTCGCTCCTCACAGCAGCACTAAAGGCGGTGGACGGAGGGCGGTCGCGTTGAGGATTCCGGGTAAGGGGATAGCCAAGTCGGCGGAGGACACGGGGAACCAGGTCGAGGTCCCCATGACCGAGCGGCTGGGGATTGTGGACTTCCTCAAGCTCACGGTCAAGGAGGCGGACGAGGACCACCTGGCCGCGTTCGCCGGCAACCTCACTTACAAGTGGCTCTTCGCGCTCTTCCCGTTCATGGTCTTCCTGCTCTCGCTCTTGGGCATCTTCCGGGCGACGGAGCTGGTCGATGTGCTACTCTCGCGCGCCGCCGAAGCGATGCCGCGGGAGGTGGTGGATGTGATCGGGGGTCCAATCCGGCAAGTCACGCAGAGTAAGGCGTCCGGCGGGCTGGGGCTCGGGGCGGCCATCTCCATCCTTTTCGCCTTGTGGGGGATCTCGGGCGCGTTCCGCTCGGTGATGGAAGCGATGAACGTGATTTACGAGGTCAAGGATGAGCGCCCCCTCGTGAAGAAGTATCTGATCTCCATCCTCCTCTCTCTGGGGTCCGCGGCTCTCCTGATCGCCGCGCTCGTGCTCGTCGTGTTGGGCGGCCAGATCGGAGCCAGCTTGGCGGATGCTATAGGACTCGGGTCAGGTTTTCGGCAGGTGTGGAACATCGCGCAGTGGCCGATCCTCGCCTCGGTCGTGCTACTCGCGTTCGCTCTCATCTACTACTACGCGCCCGACGTGGAGCAGAGCTTCCGGTTCGTCAGCCCCGGATCCATCCTCGCGCTCATCCTTTGGCTTGTGTTCTCCCTGCTGTTCTCGTTCTACGTGGGCAACTTCGGCTCGTACAACAAGAGCTTCGGAGCACTCGCGGGCGTGGCGATCCTGATGCTCTACATCTACTACACCGCGTACATCGTGCTCCTCGGCGGGGAGATGAACCAGGTCATCGAGGCGCACGCTGCCGCCGGGAAGAATGAGGGCGAGAAGATGCCCGACTCGGAGAGGGCAGTCTGATCGGAGGGCGAGCATCGTCTCGTCCTGGTTGACCAGCCAAACAGGATTCGGTCAGGGCATCACTGCGCCCGTGGACACCAAGGGT
>JADDPY010000354.1 GCA_016781635.1 Rubrobacter sp. | reverse complement strand
GCCAGGGCTCCTCGGCGGTCCCCCCTCCCGCGAGCCGGAGCTCAGGGGCGCTTACCCCGGCGGTCTCCAGAGCCTCCAGCCCCTCCCGCAACGCGAACGCCACCCCCTCGAAGGCCGCCCTTAGAAGGTGGCCGCGGCCGTGGTTGAGGCTCAGCCGGAGCCAGGCGCCGCGCGCCCCGGGGTCGAAGTGTGGGGTGCGCTCCCCGGTGAGGTACGGGAGAAACACGACGCCCCCGGCGCCCGGGGGGACAGCGAAGGCCTCCCGATAGGCCTCCTCCCACGAGGCCCCGAGCACCCCGAGCGCCCACTCCAGGGCGAGCCCCGCGTTCTGGACGGCGGCCATCGCGTAGAAGCGGCCTCCCCCCGATACGCCATCGTGGGCGGCACGGTACAGGTGGGTGCTGCGGCCCGGATCGGGGGCCGCCCTGTTGCGTGGAGCCACGACCTGCCCTCCCGTTCCTACAGTAAGCTGCACGAGCTCCTCCTCGAGGAGGCCCGTGCCAAGGGCCGCCGACGGCGTGTCCCCGGCCCCCGCCGCGACCGGTATCCCCGCCGGGAGGCCGAGAGCTCGGGCCGTCCCTTCCCCGAGCATCCCGGCAACCGCCCCCGAGGGGACGAGCGGGGCCAGAAGCTCGGCACGCAGGCCTAAAGCCTCCACGACGGGCCACGCCCAGCCGTCCGCCTCGAAATCATAGAGTAGGGTGGCGGAGGCGTCCGACGGCTCGGCGGCGGCCTCTCCCGTGAGCCGAAGCCTGAGCCAGTCCTTCGGCTGAAGCGCCCACCGTGCCGCCCGATACACCTCGGGCTCGTTCTCCCGCAGCCACAGCAGGCTCGGCCCCGCCATCCCCACCGCAAGCGGGTTCGCGAGAGTAGCGAGGCGCTCCGGGCCGAGCGCTCGATACGCCCCGAGCTCCCCCTCCGAGCGGGCATCCGCCCATAGGATGGCGGGCCGCAGGGGCTTACCCTCGACGCCCGAGAGGACGACCCCGTGCATCTGCCCGGAGAGCCCCAGGCCCCGCACCTCGGAGCCCCTATCCCCCACCGCAGTCCGAACCGCCGCCGTGCAGGCCTCCCACCAATCGCCAGGGTTGGACTCCGCCCAACGGGGCCGTCGCGAGCGCACGGTATAGGGTGCCGCACCCTCACTCACAACGGCCCCATTCTCATCAACGAGCACGGCCTTCGCGGAGCTCGTACCAAGGTCGAGACCGAGAAGCATTTCAGCCGTTCGGCTTCCTCGGTCGGACCACGACCGCACAAACAAACGCAGACCTTCCGTAAGGGTTGCTCTTGCGTACCATCACGGCGCCCTCCACACCCTGGCCGACGGGTCGACGGATTGACGGACCGAAATATCGACGGTTAGAGATCGTTATTGTGACCACTCGGTGGGCTGGCGGTCCCAACGATGTTCCTTGAGCCTGGCGAGGAGGTCGGCCGGGAGGCCTTCTCCGTCGCTCGTGCCTACGTTCGACTCGACGTTGCGGAGCTTGCGCATGCCGGGGATGACGGTGGAGACCGCCGGGTTCGAGAGGATGAAGCGGAGCGCCATCTCGGGCATCGTCATGCCCTCGGGGACGAGCGGTTTGAGGGCGTCGGCGTGCTCGACGGACGAGCGGAGGTTCTCGGGGACGAAGTAGGTGCCACGCCAGTCGCCCTCGGGCCAGGAGGAGTCTTCCGTCAGGGTGCCGGTGAGGGTGCCCTCGTCGAACGGGACGCGTGCCACGACGGCGACGGCGAGCTCTTCGCAGAGGGGGAAGAGTTGGTCTTCCGGCGCCTGGTCGAACACGTTGTAGATGACCTGGACCGAGTCTATGAGGCCGGTCCTCAGGGTCTCGAGGCCGTTCCACGGCTCCCAGCGGTTGAGGCTGAGGCACCACGCGCCCACGATACCCTCGTCCTTCAAGCTCTGCGTCGCTTCCTGCCAGCGCTCGTCGTTCGCCCAGGCATCCTCCCACACATGGAACTGCATGAGGTCGATGCGATCCAGGCCGAGGTTCGAGAGGCTCCTCTCGGTGTACTCCCTTATGTATTCGGGCGGAAAAACGTCCTCGAGCTTCGAGTTGCGCTTTGAGGGCCACTCGCGGTTCTTCGGTGGGATCTTGGTGGCCGCATACAGCTTGCGTTCCCCATGACGGGCGACGAGCTCGCCGAGAAGCCTCTCGGAGCGGCCGTCGCCGTAGGCCCAGGCGGTATCGAAGAAGTCGACCCCGAGCTCGACGGCCCTCTCCAACGAACGCAGGGACTCATCGTCGTCGACCGCGTCCCACTGGCCGCCCATCCCCCACATCCCGTAGCCGACCTCGCCAACCTCCCAGCCCGTCCGGCCGAACCTGCGATGTTGCATACGAGACCTCCTGGAACGTCGAGCCGATTACGCCCACCACGATACTACAGCGTTCGGTGGGCTCTGCGGACCTTGCTAGCTACCGCAACGACGAAGGGGGGCGGGCTCTGGTGAGCCCGCCCCCCTCTTCTTCCCTCTCTCGGCTCCCGCCCCCTCTAGCTCTTGAGCTCGGCCTGCACGATGAGGCGACGCGAGTAGT
>JADDPY010000672.1 GCA_016781635.1 Rubrobacter sp. | reverse complement strand
GACGCCCAACGGCAGGTATGGTGTGAGATACTGCCCGATGAGGGTGAGAGGAGGAGGTAGGCATGACCGAGAAGCAGATTCGGGTGTCCGGGGCATGGATCGGGCGGAGGGTAGAAGTCGAGTTCATCGAGTATAGTCCTAGCCCCCACGGTAGGACCGTTTACGTGTCCTTACCCGGCCGGTTGCTGAACATGCAAGATGAGGGAATCGTGTTCGCCAAGGAGTTCGATTCCGGTTCTTCGGGCGAGCGGACGGGCCCCCCCAGGTTCTACCCATGGCATTCTATGTCAGATGTGCGACTTCTGGAGGATCAGGAGGGCTAGGCTTTTAGGAAGAAGCTGTGGTTTTGTGTGCGATCTTCCGACGGGCGCAGCTTCGTCTTGCTGTCGGTACCCTCCGCATCTTTGGGGTACCGAGACCACCGATGGTGATGACAAGCAGGATCCGACTGCAATACTAACCGGGGAATACGCGAGCCTGACAAGTAGAATGTGTAGAACACAGTTGCGTCAGACGGGCTAGCGGGAGGAAGATCATGTGCGGTAGGTACACCTTGAAGACCCCGGTCAACGCGCTGGCAGAATGGTTCGATCTCGACGATTACCCTTCCTCGCTGACACCAAGCTACAACATCGCCCCGACTCAGGAGGTCGCTGCGATAGTGGAGGAGGGCGAGGAGAGGAAGCTCGAGACGTTCCGCTGGGGCTTGATCCCCTCCTGGGCGAAAGATCCTTCTATAGGCAACAAGATGATCAACGCCCGCGCCGAGACGGTCTCGGAGAAGCCTTCCTTCCGCAGTGCCTTCAAGAAGCGCAGGTGCCTCATCGTGGCCGACGGTTTCTACGAGTGGCAGAAGACGGACGGCGGCAAGCAGCCCTTCCACATTAAGTTGAGCGACTCGTCGCCTTTCGCGTTCGCTGGACTATGGGAGACGTGGGACAAGGACGGCGAGGAGATAAGGTCCTGCTCCATCATCACCACGGATGCCAACGATCTCATGAACGAGATCCACCACCGTATGCCGGTGATCCTTCATCCCGAAAACTACGGGGTGTGGCTCGACTCCGGCTTTGAGGAGAAGGAAACCCTTATGGATCTCTTGAAGCCCTACCCCTCCAACCAGATGGAGGCGTACGCGGTGAGCCGTAGGGTCAACAAGCCGTCCAACAACGAACCCAGCGTTCTGGAATCAGCGGCGTAGCTCGGCGAGTTGACCTCGCTTCCTACTTCCGGCCCTGAATCAGCCAACAACCACGGCGGCGATCACCATCAGCAGCGACAGCGTTGACGATCTCTTTGCAGGCGTACTCTGAACGCCTTGCCGGCATCATCCGGAGAAGGAACTTCTTCGAGGGCTCGTATAGCCAGCCGACCTTGGGGGAGAAAGCATACGAAGTTGTTGCCCCGAGGGCGTTGCAAAGGCTCCTTTCGGTTGCTCTGCGCCGGGGCACTGCGCATCGTTGTGTGGTGCATGATGCCCAGTGCCCTGGCGCCAGTGCTTCCGTTTAGCGAGCGGGCGGGTCTAACTCTGCGGGCGAGGTAGAGGACGTTATTAGGTTGCGGATCTCCCGTAGCGACACCGAAAGCGTTGAGAGGTCGAAGACTCCGCTGGAGTTGATGTCCGCCAGCACTTGCAGGGCGCGCTCTACCAACACCCGGTTGGCGTCCACCCAGGCGTCGATCATTTCCGCAGCAGAAAGCTCCTCGGGCACGCCGTGGAGGACTTCCGCGGTGAGCGAGGCCTGCTGGCTGTAGAGGTCGTCGCGCAGCGCGGCGCGCGCGAGCGCCCGCCAGCGATCGTCCCGGGGTAGGGCCTCGACGTGGCTTCGCAGCCAGTGGAGCTTCAGCCGATCACCCAGTGTGAAATAGACCTCCGCGGTCGTTTCCAGGGACTGGCCGGTTTGGAATGCGACGTCCACGATGTCCAGCGCGGAGAACATCGCGCCCAGGCTAGCTGCTCGCCGCGCAAGCTCGGGCGAGACCTTCGCCTCGACGAGCTGCTCGGTTGCGCGCTCCAGAGCTTCCCGGTCACCATCGAGCATAAACTGTTGGATGCGTCCGGCTAGCTCCGCCGCCCCTTCGGAGAAGTGCGATATCGTGGCGGATATATCCAGGGGCGGGCGGCGGTTGCGCAGGAGCCACCGCGTTGCGCGCTCGAGTAGCTTGCGAGCGTCGAGGAACATCTTCATCTGCGTCTCGGCCTCGACTCGGTTGTCGAGGGCTTCGATCTCCATCCACAGGCTGCGCATATCGAAGATCTCGCGGGCCGCCGTGTACGCCCGGGTGATGTCCGGCGGAGTCGCCCCGGTCTCCTCTCCCAGCCGGAACGCGAAGGAGGGACCACCCCTGTTAACCAGGCTGTTGGTCACGTGAGTGGCGGTGAGCTCGCGCCGCAGACGGTGCTCCCGTATTTGCTCGCTGAAACGCTCGCGCAGGGGTGTTGGGAAATACCGTTGCATCTCGCTCGACAGGTAGGGGTCCTCCGGTACGTCGGATCCGAGCAGATCTTTGTAGAGCGTGATCTTGGAGTACGACAGCAGGATGGCCA